>CAKSGP010000030.1 GCA_934454745.1 uncultured Clostridia bacterium | reverse complement strand
ATCTGATACAGTATGTAGTTTGTAGTACCGTTTAAGATACCTGCAATTCTTGTTATATTATTTGCGGCAAGACAACGGCTTAACGGTCTTATTACAGGAATACCTCCGCCAACGCTTGCTTCAAAGAGATAGTTTACGTTTTTTTCCTCAGCAATTGCCAAAAGCTCTGTTCCGTAGGTTGCAACAAGCTCCTTATTTGAAGTTATAACGCTCTTTCCTGCAAGAAGCAACGACTTTGTAAATTCATACGCAGGATGAAGTCCGCCCATAACCTCTGCAACAACCGTTACTTCGCTGTCATTAATTATATCGTTAACATCCTTTGTAAATAAGTGTTTTTCGGGATGGTCGTCAAAATCGCGTATATCAAGAATGTATTTTGTTTCCATTACTTCGCCTGCATTTTGAGCGACTCTGTCGGCATTGTCACGAATGATTTCATAGACACCGCTGCCGACTGTACCGTAACCCATAATTGCAATTTTAGCCATTTACTCTCCCCCACTCTGATTTTTTAAGTAATAAGTATAATTAGATCATATTATATCATAAGTGCAAAGCAGCTTATCTGCTTTGCTTCACATCGATATCAATAAACACATTAATTACAAACCCGATAGAGTTTGGTAATAATACACGTGTCTATTATATCACAATATTTATTTTATGTCAATTGAGGTTTTTTGCACAAAGATATGTCAATGTGCCAAATTTTTTGTTAATTACAACCAATTTTTTACATTATTCCCACAACAATACCGCAAACTATAACTACTGCACAAAGGAGCTTAAAGAGTGTATTTTTCTCCTTAAATATGAACTTACCGCCGATAATCGTCACAATAACTGCCGCCTGCTTTAAAAGAGTAAGGGTTATAACATCGCCTGTACGGTTTGCATAAAACAGTGCACGATCGCCGATTACAAACATCAGTGCAAGGGGTATCAGCCAAAAATTTCTGTAAACCCCCCGCCAGTCAATCTTTATTTTCATAATAATAATGTGCAATAGATATAGACACGTTAAAAAAAGCATATACCAGAACTGAAGCTGGGGTGCGGTGATGCCGGTTTGGGGCCTCATAAACCACTTATCTAATATCTCCGAGCAGGAATTCATAAGACAGGATATGAGGGTAAGAATTATATATCTTACACGGATATTTTCGCCCCCAAAGCTGTTTTTGGAAATATTTAGCATCAAAAGTCCATCAATAACAAGGACCATACCAATTCCCTTGGCTAATGTGAGCTTTTCACCAAATATTACAATGCTCAGAACCGAGGTTATAACAACACGTGACATATCCGTCAGTCCGTAAAATCCGATAGGCAGATTTTCTATTGCCCTAAAGGAACAAATCCAGGCTATGTATATAATGAGCGACTTTACCAAAATCATCGGCACATACGCACCCGAGCCGTAAAAAACGGCAACTGCCTCCTTTGTGTCCCCAAGGAGCATAATAAAGCTTAAAAGGGTATAGAAAAACAGAACCTCAATAGTTCCGCTTTTTTTAAGGGCGAGCTTTTTCATTATATACCGTCCGCCTTTTAGGACGCCATAAAGTGCCGCCTGCGCCATCCACATACTATTTTCCTCCTTGTCCGCCGTCTAACAACAGCACATCCAACGCAAAAGAGAAGCAATGCTTATCTTTCGCTCTTACTGTAATCCTCAAAGGGCCGTATCCTATAAGTTACACCAAGTGCCTCTGCGATTTTCGCACATTCTTTTTCCTCATCCTTAGTTATTGTTGTTTCAACAGTAGATAGGATTACCTCCTTCACATAAGGCTTTACCGACCTTGCAAAATCCAACATTGCATCAAAGGAGTCCTCGCCGAACTTACACTGTGTCAGCTCATAAAACTTATGCTTATCAGGGGTATTAAGGCTTATTGACACAACATCAATTCTGCCGTAAAAATCAGGTGCTGTGGGCTTTTTATTTATAAGGTCCGCCATACCGTTTGTGTTTATACGGATTGGCAAATCACATACACCGCGGAGATAATCGCAGATTTTAAATATATCATAAAGCCGTTCGGTAGGCTCACCGAAACCGCAGAAGACAATTTCGGTATATTTTGACAAATCACGCTTTTCAAATTCGGCTATGACCTCATCAACCGATGGTTCTCTATCCAGCCACAAATCGCCGTAAAGGCTTAAGCTGTTTTTCTCACGCCGAAGGCAAAAGGTGCAGTTTGACGGACATCTGTTCGTTAAATTCACGTATAGTCCGTTATGGACCTCATATAGTATAATCATAATTCCTCCTGACCAAAACCGTCTTTTTTATGGGACAATTTCAAGTTTTTGTTCTGTTTATGGGACAATGATAAAAAAGGGTATTGCAATTTCAAGAAAGGTATGCTATGATAATAATCGAACAGTTGTTCTGAACTGTTGTTTGAATTTTATTATGAAAGGACGATTACTATTATGGAACCCTGTACATACTTTATCATTGCAATAGTTTTATTTTTAACATCATTCGGAGCATTATCCCACACTGCCGCACTTGCAACCTTTGCAGTTGCCGTAATTGTGCTTGGAGGCGGAATTTATACAAAATTTCTGCTCCGATAATGACTAACGCATATATTATACTATTTAAGCCGAGAAATTTCAAGTTTTTTCTTTGAAATCCTCCCGCCCGATTGCATATTTTGTTGCAATCGGGTTATTTTTGTGATACAATATATTATTATGGGAATTTTTTATTGAAATTTCGCTGAAATAGTGCTACAATATAAAGTGAGTGATTATAGGTATGAATATCAGATTGGATTTACAGTTTGACGGAACGAACTATCATGGCTGGCAGATACAGCCTGATAAACCCACCATCCAGGGCATCTTAAAGGATGCCATATATAAAGTGACAGGCGAGGACGTTACGCCCAACGGTTGCGGAAGGACAGATTCGGGAGTTCACGCATCAGGCTATGTTGCAGATTTTAAAACGAGCTCTGGAATACCCTGTGACAGGCTCCCCTTCGCACTTAACACCTATCTCCCCCAGGACATTGTATGTACCAATGCACAATATATAGATGAGGATTTTTCATCATCATACAGTGCCAAGGGCAAAACATACCGATACACTATTGATAATAGCACATTCGGCGATGTGTTTATGAGGAGATTTAGCTGGCATTATAAATATGGACTTGACATTGCTAAAATGCGTGAGGCAGGCGAGCATTTTTTAGGCACACACGATTTTATCGGCTTTGCCCGAAGCGGTTTCACCGTCAAAACAACGGTACGTACTATTTATGCAATTAAAATTGACAAAAAGGGAAATATTATAACCATAGATGTAACAGGCAACGGATTTCTTTATAATATGGTGCGGATTATTGCAGGTACACTTGTTTTTGCAGGTGCAGGCAAGCTCGACCCCAATGAAATCCCCCATATTATAGAATCTAAACAGCGGAGTATGGCAGGAATAACAGCACCAGCAAAAGGTCTGTGCCTTAAGGAGGTATTCTATTAATGGATAATGAACAGGATAAATTATTAGACGAGTTAATCGGCTATTACGATTCGCCTGATGACGCAATAGGCGGTGACACTACGGTGATACCGCAGATACAAAAGGAGGCTCCCCGTGAGGAGATTTTAGGCGATACTCTCGTTGTGGATATAAAGCCACAGCCTACAGAGGAAACCACGGTGGTAAATATTCCTGAACCAAAGATGCCCGAAATACCGCAAGATGAGGTTTTCGGTAATCTTGATATTGAGGGAAACGTTATACCACTCCGTCCCCGAGCTGAAAATCGGCGTAATATTGATACACCTGCCCCCACACAGAGCAGAAAAAAGCAGGATGCTATTCCGCCTACACAAAAAAAGGGTATCTGGTATTCTTTAAAACCACTCTGGGCAACAATCATTGTTTGTATAATGCTTGTATTCTCGTATCTCTTCTTTATAACAGACACAGGCATAGTGGGAATATATAAGAGTAACTTCTCATATAATTTCTCATTGCTTATGCGAGTATTTGGCATAGAATACACCCCCTTAAAGGGAATCCCCATTATCGGCGATGGCTCGGTTTTCGGAATAACCGCCCGGGCTGAAGGCGAAACGGCATACACCTCCTATGATACCATAGATGAAATAAAGGCATCTGTCCCTTTCGCTGAAGCAGACACCGCAAGCTTTCACAGATATAAAAACGGCGTTGTCTGCGTAAAATCAAACTATATATGCTATATAACCCACAATGGCGAAAAGAAATGGGAGCAGGAAACTCAAATTTCAAACCCTATACTGTCCGTATCGGGTAAATATATAGCCGTTGCAGGCAAGGACAGCACACACCTTAATCTGTATAAGGGCAAGGACCTTGTATATTCCATAGACACAGCAAACAAAATCAAAACCTGCTCCGTATCGGAAAAGGGCGATGTTGCACTTGTGACAAACAAAGCCTCATATAAAGGCGGAGTAACGGTATATAACAAGAAGGGCGAGGAGGTTTTTTCCTGGATTTCAGGCGTTAACTATATCACCTCTGCCCAGATGTTAAAATCCCGTAACGTTGCGGTGTCATTGATAAGCACGGAAAATGCCGTAAAATCCTATGTTATGGCATTTGACATATACAAACCCGATCCCATAAATGGATCAGAGATAGCCGACTCCCTGATTTTCGGTTCATCAGGTTATAAGAACGATGCATATATCTGTGCGGATAACGCCATATCAAGCGTCAATTCCGACGGTGAGCTAAACTACCTTATCCGCTTTGACGATATGGAAATATTCCATACCGCAATAGATAAAAGGGGATGGCGTGCCGTAAGCTATATATCGGACAATCTCCCCTATATAAATGTATATAACCGCAAGGGCTCCTTGTATTCTACATCAGCTACCGAGTCAATCCCTGACTACCTTGACGTGTACAAATCCACTATCCTCTACAATAACGGACGCGACGTACTCTGCGGTGAGGCAGACGATATAAAATCATGGTACTCCGCACCAATGGCGGTTAAAAACCTGATTATGATAAACCGACATACATATATGGTTGTTTACGAAAACAGCCTTGAAATAATCAAAAAGTAAAAATTTCTGAAAGGAATGATATAAAATGTATAGTGATTTAGTGAAAAAAGGTGTTGAAAAGACACCCCACCGTTCTCTCTTTAAGGCAAGCGGACTCACAGATGAGGAGCTTTCCCGTCCATTAATCGGTGTAGTATCCTCAAAGAACGAGATTATCCCGGGCCATATCCAGCTTGACAAAATCGCCGAGGCAGTAAAAGCAGGCGTAAGAATAGCAGGCGGAACGCCTCTTGAGTTCCCTGCAATCGGAGTATGTGACGGAATTGCAATGGGCCACGTAGGAATGAAATACTCTCTTGCATCACGTGAGCTTATCGCCGATTCAATTGAGTCAATGGCATTAGCCCACGGCTTTGATGCACTTGTACTTATCCCTAACTGCGACAAGATAGTACCAGGTATGCTTATTGCCGCATCAAGACTTAATATCCCATCAATCATATGCTCAGGCGGACCTATGCTTTCAATGAACTACAAGGGCAAGGACCGTGACTTAAACACAGCCTTTGAGGCAGTAGGTGCATTTAAAGCGGGTACAATAGATGAGCAGGGACTATTAGAGCTTGAGGAGGCGGCATGTCCCACCTGCGGTTCCTGTTCGGGAATGTTTACAGCCAACTCAATGAACTGTCTGTGTGAGGTTTTGGGTATGGCACTTCCCGGCAACGGCACAATCCCGGCAGTATATTCAGAGAGAATAAGACTTGCAAAACAGGCAGGTATGAAAATAATGGAGCTATTGGAGAGAAATATCCGCCCCCGTGACATAATTACTCCCGATGCACTTTATAATGCATTGCGTGTAGATATGGCACTTGGCTGTTCAACAAACTCAATGCTTCATCTTCCTGCAATAGCATATGAGGCAAAAGCACCCATATCCCTTGACTATGCAAACGAAATAAGCGAGGTAACACCTAACCTATGTCATCTTGCTCCTGCAGGCGACCATCACGTTCAGGATTTATATGCCGCAGGCGGTGTAACAGCGGTTATGAACGAGCTATCTAAGGCAGATTTACTAAAGCTTGACACAATGACCGTAACAGGCAAAACCCAGGGCGAGAACATAAAGGGACATGAGGTAAAAGATTACAGCGTTATCCGTCCCCTCGACAATCCATATTCAAAAACAGGCGGTATAGCCGTACTAAAGGGTAACCTTGCAGTGGATGGTTCTGTTGTTAAGAGAAGTGCCGTTGCACCTGAAATGCTTAAGCACGAAGGACCTGCTAAGGTTTATGACAGTGAGGACGAGGCAATTGCGGCAATCTATGCCGGTGAGATAAAGGCAGGGGACGTCGTTGTTATCCGCTACGAAGGACCAAAGGGCGGACCGGGTATGCGAGAGATGCTCTCCCCCACATCTGCAATCTGCGGTATGGGACTTGACAAGGAGGTCGCACTTATAACAGACGGACGTTTCTCAGGCGCAACACGCGGTGCGGCAATCGGCCACGTATCACCTGAAGCAATGGAGGGCGGACCAATAGCCTTTGTTAAGAATGGCGATATAATTGAAATCGACATTACAAAGGGTATACTTAATGTTAAGGTATCAGATGAGGAAATGGCAGAAAGAAAGAAGAACTGGACACCAAACGAGCCAAAGATAAAATCAGGCTATTTGAGAAGATATTCAAAGCTTGTATCCTCTGCAATGCAGGGTGCAGTAATGCTTGACGACTAATAAGGCTATATAAAAAGAAATCTGCAATTTGTTGCAGATTTCAACAACTTATTTTAATACGAGGCTTTACATACTTTTCGCCTATGTACTTTATTTGCCCTTGAACGGTCTGCGCACACTTTAGGAAAGGAACCCAATCTTATGAAAGCATTAATAACCGGTGCCAGCTCCGGCTTAGGCCGAGACATGGCACATATACTATCGGATAAAGGCTATGACATAATCGCCGTTGCACGACGGGAGGATAGGCTCATATCATTAAAACACGAGCTGAAAACTAACGTTGAAATCGTTACACTTGATGTATCAAATCCTGACGAATGTATGAAGCTTCAAAAATACGCACCCTGTGTTGACGTTTTTATTAATAATGCAGGCTTTGGCGTGTTCGGCGAATTTTTATCAAATGACCTTGACCGCGAATTACAAATGATTGATACAAACGTTAAGGCAGTACATATTCTGACAAAGCTGTTTTTAACGGAATTTGAAAAGCGAAATAGTGGATATATCCTAAATGTTGCATCCCTTGCGGCATTTTTCCCCGGACCCCTTTTTGGCGGATACTACGCATCAAAATCCTACGTACTCCGATTAACCCAGGCAATTGCAGAGGAACTGCGGAAAAAGAACAGCAGGGTATCAATATCGGCACTATGTCCGGGACCTGTCCATACGGAATTTGGCAAGGTAGCAAGGGTGAATTTCGGCAACGGCACCGAAAAGTCAGCAAAAAAGATTGTCTTAACAAGCCGTGACGTTGCAGAATATGCAATAAAAAAGATGTTTTTAAAAAAGCAAGTGATTATCCCAGGCGGACTTATGAAGCTTGCATTAGCTTTAAGACACCTCCTGTCGGATAAGGCACTTGCGAAAATTGTATATTTGATACAGAGTAAAAAATGTGTGATAAAATAAAAGAACTTTCCAAATGAAAGTTCTTTTTCTGTGCTATTTTTACTGCACGGATTATGCGAACTGTTTTAACGCATCCTTCAACCACCACTCGCCAATATCCAGTGCCTTGTATAAATCCTCTCTTACAGCCTTACGAAATACCTGACCTTTGCCAAGCTCGCTTGTGTTATCCATAACCTGAACAAGAACCTCGGTTGCGACTTCGAGACCGTTTACATTCTTTGACTTTGTAACATCAAGCACAAGTATCAGCTTATCCTCAAGGTTTCCGTAGTAAATTCTATTTCCGCATCTCATTATGGGCTTATCGTTATATTTCAGTGTTTTTTTCTTTTTCTCCGCCATTTTAACGTTCTCCTTCCCTACAGTAATCAAATCATTTTATATCTATATTTATAGTATAACATATTTTAAAAGCTTTTGCAACATTTTTCTAAAAAAAGGTACCACATCTATTGAATTAAGGCTTGATTTGTGATAAAATATAAGTATCAAATTAGGAATAGAGAAGTTTGAATAAAATTGTCCATCTTGCACCTTTGCAATTGCTCGCGTATAGACTCGCTCGTGCGTACGCACAACCCGAACAATTTTCTTTCATACTTAGGTTTTGTGAAAGGATTTAATGGTCATAACTATGAAAAGCTTTGATATTAACACAAAAATATATTTTGGTGAAAATTCTCTTGACAGATTATGCCAGCTTGACTATAAAAAAATAATGGTAATAACGGACCCGTTCATTGCGAAAAGTCCACTGTTATCACAGGTGACAGAACGGTTGCAAAAATCATATATTGACTTTTCCATATTTTCCGATGTTGTACCTGATCCGCCACTTGATAAGATTACCTCAGGGGTAAAGAAGCTTCTTGAAATCAACCCTGACTGCGTTATAGCATTAGGCGGAGGAAGTGCTATTGACTCGGCAAAGGCAATCCGCGAATTTGCAACACGTGCCAATAATAAGGATATTGCACTAATCGCAATCCCCACAACATCAGGTACAGGCTCGGAAGTAACGAGTTTTTCCGTTGTAACGGACACGGAACGTAATATAAAATACCCGCTTGTTAGCGACACACTGCTCCCTACCGAGGCAATCCTTGATGCGGAGCTTGTAAAAAGTGTACCTGCAAGCGTAACTGCCGACACAGGTATGGACGTTCTCACCCACGCTATTGAGGCTTACGTCAGCATTAATAACAACGAATTCTCCGCGGCACTTGCAGAAAAGGCAATCGAAATCTGCGGCACGTTTTTGTTGCGGTCATACCTTGACAACAACGATACCCACGCACGTGCAAAAATGCACGTTGCCTCCTGCCTTGCAGGCCTTGCCTTTAACAGTGCATCCTTAGGGCTTAACCATGGTATTGCCCACGCAATCGGAGCGAGATTTCATATCCCCCACGGCAGAGCAAACGCCATTGTCCTACCCCACGTAATAGAGTTCAACTCAGGAATTAACAAGCACTCAAAGGCACGCAAAGACTATCCCAGATGCGTTGAGAAATACTGCAACGTTGCAAAGCTTTTAGGTGTGAATAACTTTAATGAAATTACAACTATCCGTGCCCTTGTAGGCTGGATTCAGTTTATGAACAAGGAAATGAACATTCCCCTTTCAATCTCCCAGTGCGGAATTGAAAAGAGCGAGTATATGAACGCAGTAGAGCAGATGGCAGAAAAGGCAATAGCTGATGCCTGCACCGCAACAAATCCACGTGTACCATCAAAAGCAGAGGTGTGTTTGATACTTGAGCATTTGTATGATTAGGTTTGATTCTTTTAGCACAGACCATTTGACTAAACACCCAGAAAAAAACCCGCTAGCCTGAGCTATCGGGTTTTTCTTTTATGTTTTGTGTTTTACGTATTAAATC
>CAKSGP010000029.1 GCA_934454745.1 uncultured Clostridia bacterium | reverse complement strand
GCAGGCAAATACTTGGGAACGTCCTCTAAAACGCCTGTGTATGAAGAAATTCCCTTTTCTTTTTTCTTGTTCTTTTCCCAGTTTGAGAGTGCTTCCTCCTCGTTTCCTGCATGATCCGCACCGAAAACGTGAGTATGGCGTGTTATAAGCTTTGTGCATATCTCCGTTATGACATCAGAAAAATCAAAAGCGCCACGCTCCTTTGCTATCTGGGAATGGAACACCACCTGCAAAAGCACGTCGCCAAGCTCGTTTGCAAAGGCTTTATCGTCGCCAAAATCAAGTGCGTCTATTGCCTCATAGGTTTCCTCAATCATACTCTTTTTAATTGACTGATGCGTCTGGACTCTGTCCCAGGGACAGCCGTTCGGTTGTCTTAAACGCTCCATAATTTCAAGCAAATCATCTATTGTATATTTTTCTTTAAGCTCCATTATCTTGTTCTCCTCTGTTAATATTGCATTTCTTATCAACTATTATACCAAAGTATCCGTTTTTTTGCAAGTCCTTGCTCTTGAAAGGAATATAATATTCATAACCATACCTGCAAAAAACGCAATATCCGTTCCTATTGCCGCCCCGTATATATTGATTTGCGGAACGGACACTAAAAACACCGCCGAAAGGAGCTTTATAACCCCCACCGTCAGAGAGGACAAAAACACCCTGCCTGTATAGCCTAACGCCTGTAAAATCGCACCTGACAACTGCATAACGGATATAAAAAATACAGATGGTGCGGCAAGGCGGAGCATCATAGAGCTTGAAGTGTTGTGAAAAAGCAAATTAAGCATAAAATCCCCGAACACCGCCGCACCTACTGCGGCAACAAGACCGCATACGGCACATATACCAAGTCCGTTCCTTGTAAGCTTTCTGACACGAGAAAAGCTTCCTGTTGCCGCCGATGCCGATATTGCAGGAATAATGCTTACGCCAAGGGTTGCCAAAAGACCTGAGGGCAGATTAAGTACCGTCATTGCATAGCCTGTGTAGGCACCATATAGATATCGTGCCGACTCTGCCGAAAGTCCCGCACGCAAAAGGGAGCTTCTTAGCACCGAGGTATCTATAACCGACAGTGCCGATCCTGTTACTGACATAAAGAGAACAGGCATAGCAGTTGACACAAGCTCATTCGTATAAACACGACACATTCCACGCTGACGCTTAATTTTGCGGTGTGACACCCAATACGCACTACAAAGCATCACCGTTGCACAAAGCTCACCTACACTTACTCCGAAAATCGCACCTGCTGCTGATTTATCAGTTCCGTAGCTTATAAGGCTTACGGCAAAGAGAAAGCCTGCACCAAGCTTTATAAATGCCTCTATACACTGGGATATTGCCGTTGGGAGCATATTCCCCTCGCCCTGAAATCCGCTTTTTGCTCCATCGCCTACGGCAACCAAAAACACCGCCGGCGCCGCCGCACGAATAGCTAAAGCCGCACGCTCCTCCTTCATTGCAAGAGCGAAAAAATCCGCACCAAACCACATTACAAGCGTGCCACAAACACCTATCGCCGCCAACATCAAAGTGGCATATCCTACAATAGCTTTACCGCCGCCTTTGTTATTTTTAGCAAGCTCTGCCGCCGACATTTTCGATACTGCAAAGGGTAATCCCGACATTACAAAGGCAAGGACCATTGCATATACACTAAATGCGGTGTTATATACCGCCATCCCCTCCTCGTGCATTATGTATGTAAGTGGGATTTTAAGGACTGCACCAAGAATTTTTGATACTGCGTTTGCAACCATAAGTATTGCCGCACCCTGTATAAAAGAATTTTTCACAATCAAATCACCGCCTCTTGTATTACATTAATATTTGTGATATAATTTTTTTATACACAAAAGTCCATTCAGGAGATGATTAAAATTAAAACTGAAATAAAAAAAATAACCACAGCTTGCGGCGAGGTGACAGTGCCGGGAGATAAATCAATATCACATCGTGCAGTGATGCTTGGCGCAATAGCTGACGGAACAACACATATTAAGGGATTTTTAAAGGGTGCAGACTGTCTTTCAACCATAGACTGCTTCCGCAAAATGGGTATTGAGATTGACGTTACAGATGAGCTTATAACAGTTTATGGTAAAGGTCTCTACGGTCTTAGAAAGCCTGAGGAAACTCTATACACAGGGAACAGCGGAACTACCACACGGCTCCTTTGCGGACTCCTTTCAGGTCAGGATTTTGACACGGACATTACAGGAGATTCCTCAATCTGCAAAAGACCAATGGGCAGGGTGACAAGACCCCTATCCCTTATGGGAGCAGAAATAGAAAACGAATATTGCCCACTCCATATTAAAGGCAGAACGCTTTGCGGTATTACATACGATATGACCGTTGCCTCTGCACAGGTTAAAACTGCACTTATTCTTGCAGGACTATATGCTGAGGGTGAAACAGTTATAAACGAAACAGAAAAGTCAAGGGATCATACAGAGCTTATGCTGGGCGCTATGGGTGCAGATATAGAGGTTGAAGGCTTGCAAATCCGTGTAGGCAAAACCGACAGACTTATCCCTCAGGATATAACTGTTCCCGGGGATATATCCTCTGCGGCATTTTTCCTTGTTTTGGGTGCTGTTATGCCAAATAGTGATATAGTATTAAAAAATGTGGGAATAAATCCCACCCGTACAGGGATTATAGATGTACTTCTTGATATGGGCGCAGACCTTGAGATTTTTAATGAGCGAGTTGTGACAGGTGAGCCAACAGCAGATATAAGGGTGCGTACCTCGAATTTACACGGTGTAAAAATTGGCGGTGATATTATCCCAAGACTGATTGACGAAATTCCGGCAATTGCCGTTGCGGCACTATATGCTGAGGGTGAAACGATAATAGCAGATGCAAAAGAGCTGAAAGTTAAAGAAACCGATAGAATAAAAGCGGTAACTGATGAACTTAAAAAGTGCGGAGCAGACATAACCCCAACAGATGACGGAATGATAATAGTCGGCAAAAAACCATTGCATAGTGCAGACTTTAAAACCTACGGCGACCACCGAATGGCAATGAGCCTTACTATTGCCGCACAGCTTGCAGACGGCACATCAACGCTTGATAATTCAGATTGCGTAGCGGTAAGTTATCCGAGATTTTTTGATGATTTATATAGGCTTGGTCAGGGCTGTTAAAAAAAGCCAAATAGACTCAAGGGGTGCTATAAGACGGCAAAAGGGAGCAGTGAGGTTCACCGCTCCCTTTTAAAAACTCAACGAATGTTGTTAATCATTTTTTTTAAAGAATATCCACAGTAATACAAACAAGCCTAAGCATACACCGCCGCCGATTAGTGCAATGGGTTTACGCAAATTCGGTGAAAGCTTTTGGGGAACATCTATGGGCTTTTCAAAATCAAGCTTATTAATCTTTATAACAGGCTCGTTTTTGAGCTCGGCACCTCCGCCTGATTTTTCAAGAAGGAGTCTGTTTTTAGAGTATGCCTCATAAAGATTTCCCAGTTCCCTGTCGGAAAAAGGAATAAAATCGTTTCTTACGGCAAGTATCTGGTATCCGTCTGTTACTCTGTCGGTACGTCTTAGGATTGCTCCGTTATAGAAGCATAAATCAGTGCTGTACCGAACATAGTACATATTATCCCCTAAATCATAGAAATTCGTTATGGCATTAAATACACCATCGCCGTTATGCTCATTCACCGCAAGGGAATATTCCGACATTGTGGGATAGTCGCCGATATCAAACGGATAATCAAACTCTGCCGTTCTCTTAAGCACTCCTGCGATTTTCTCACGCTCCTGGGAGGTCAGATTGTAGAGTATATCCTCATAAGTGACATTTGATGCACAGTAATCCTTTATTGAGGAAAAAAATACGGTAAGGGGTTCGTTATAGTATGACACGTCCACTTCAGGGTGGAGATATGTGTCGGTAAAACTGAGTATTCCCGAAAAGGATTTATCCTTTGGAGGCTCGACACGTCTAAAGGCATCATCATCTATTACGGTGTAGTATTCCTCATATACTACCTCATCTCCCTCAAATTCCCTATAAACAAGATAACGATAATCACCGCCCTCGGCAAGGGATATTTCGGCTATGCGTAATTTTTCAATATTATAGGGTTTTCTTACGGTTGTTATTATCTCCGCCGTTTTATCATCATTGTTATATCTGTAAATATCCGTTGAAATACACTCTCTTATAGAGTCGGAATATACGATTATTAGGCACGGTACACTTTTGTTTGTAAATTTCACAATATCGGAGTAGATAACACCATTTGGAATAGTTTGGGATATATCCGTAAAATCTCCGCATCGGGCTGTTGATACTATTCCGCAATTGAGCATTGCCGAATTTAATGTGTACGCATAAGGACTTGCCCACATCTCGCTTTTTGCGTAGGTAACAGGCATTTGTGCAAAAAATATCAGCACGCAAAAAATAGAAAATATTCTGCAAAACAGATTCTTCACTTGCCCGTCCCCCCTTCTTAGCAAGATACATCTCCGCTATGATATAAGTTTACCATACTATTATATTACGAAATGTGTTACAATTCAACTTTTTTCGCCTTAATTCTCTGTGACATATGGTTTACATATATTACACATTGCAAAAAGGGGTGTATAAACGGTTGAGCTCCGTTCTGCATCTATTTTTATAGTACCCCTCACACTTTGACTTTTTTATCGCAAAAAAAGGACTGCCGAAGCAGTCCTTTAATTTTGAGTTTAAGTTAATCTGTAAGTCAGATTATCTAGCTCTGTAGTAAACAACATCTGTTACTACGTTATCATCAACTCTTACGAATGCCATTCTCGGCTGAAGTGAACCCATTGTGCTCCATGTGAACTCTGAAGTATTGCTGTCGCCGAAGAAGTCTCTCTCCTGAGAAAGTCTTGATGTTGATACTCTCTGGTTATCACCAGCATCCTTGCTGTAATTGTATGTGTAAACATTAGCATTGCCGATTGATAATGCCTTTGTATCACTTACAAAGTTTGACTTCTGAGTTGAAGCAGACTTAGCTGTGAATACACGTAGTGAGCTATCTGTTGCTGTGTAAACAGGACCATAGTAAACGTCTACATCTGCATCCTGTCCGTTTACGTTAAGTGTGTACTCATTAGCTACACCTGTCTTACCTACAACTGCTCCGCCAGCAACTGCTGTGAAGTTTGTAACGCCAGTAGCAAATACTGCTGATGTCATAGCACTGTATGTGTTGTTCGGTGTAAAGATTACCTTGAAGTCATTAGTTGACTCAACGTAGCCCTCTGAACCAACCTTATACATAATTACTGTACCCTCTACAAGAGTATCAGCATTCAATCCATCATAGAAATAAACTTCAACGTTCTTTTCGCCGTTAACTGCAAGTGTTATGATATCACAGCTTGTATCGTCGTCTGCTGTTGCTGTTGCACCAGTAGCCTGAACAACTGCAAGTGTGCTTGTTGCCTTAAGAGCTGTACCGTCAGTTGTAACGATTATGAACGGAACGTCATCATCATTAACATCGCTAACTGCTACAACATTATACTTGCCTTCGTCCTCAAGCTGAGCAAGAGTCATAGTTGCAACCTTCTTATCAGCTGTGTACTTGCTTATATCAACTATCTTTGTAGCTGACTCTGAAATTGAATATCCGCCCAATAGTGAAAGCTCTTCTGAATACTCAGCATTAGTCTTTGCTGTTGCACTCATTGTTGAAGAAACTTTCTTTAGGTAGTCATTCTTATCGATCTTATACTCGATAACTTTACCTGCTACGTCGCTTGCATTTGTTGAATTTGTAACATAAGCACCTGAGAAGTTTTCGTTAGTTGCATACTTCTCAATCTTACCGTCAGCTGTTACGATTGAAACATATTTTGTTGAACCCTGTGTATAGTAGTCAACAACTACACCGTACTTAGCTGATGATGAGTTAACGTCTCTCTTTACAACGTAACCGAAAGCATCAAGATAAAGTGTTAAGTCCTTACCTGTTTCTAAGCTACTTCCTGAAACGATTGCATAATCATATGTTGTACCGTCAACTGTAACTGTCTTCTTTGTGTCGTTCTTTGAAGAAATTGTACCTGAAACTTTGCTGTCTGATACGTAGATTTCAAGATCCTTTTCATACCAGTTGCCACCAGGAGCAACAGCGATTGAAACGATATCCTTCTTCTTTACGTCCTTGTATGAAATCTCTTCGCCGTTCTTGTAGAACTTAATTGTCTGTGATGTTTCATCATCAAGGTCAATTTTAATTGTACCGTCAAGACCATAACCAGTATTGATTTCGCTTACAGTGATTTCAACTTCGTCATCATAAACGTCAACTGCATCTACCTTGCTTGTTGCATAGTAGTCAACCATTACGTAGTCATACTCATCATCAGTAACAGCTGTTGAAGCAACGTCTGTTTTGTTGATAAGTGTTATCTTACCTACCTGGTTTTTAGCCTTGTCAAGTACAGTATTTGCTGCGTTACCATTTATGTAGTCTCCATAGCTACCAGCTGTTGTAACATTTGTATTAGGCTGTTTTGCACCGTTGATGTATAGGCAAGCATCACTTGCTATATCATAGTCATCTGTCTTTGTACCGTTCTTAACGCTGATTAAAGAAGCTGTCGGAAGAGTCTTCACGTCCTTCATATCGAACTCAACGATTTCTGATGAACCGTAAGGAGTAACTGATACGATTGTGAATTCCTTAGTTGACTTATCCTTCTTGATAATTGCTTCTGAGTAGTTGTACAATGTTTCGTCAGCCTTTGAAGTACCTACGTATGCATTCTGTGAACCTATATAGTCAAGGTTTCCATCAAAGTTATCACACTTCTCGATATCAAATGTAACTCTGTCGCCTCTCTTAGCGTCACGAGTAACATCTGTTACACGACCCATAGCAACGTATGCGTTGTGATACTCTGTAAGAGCTGATTTCCATGCAGCTGATACGCCGTCATACTTTGTGTAAACGGGGTACCACTCGCCCTGGTAGTTCTGATTGTAATGGCTGATTGCACAGATAGGAGCCTTCAACGCATTGTATATCAAAACTGCACACTGTGCACGTGTCAAAGCTGTGTCATTTGTCACACCTGTAACACCGTCGATAATGTCAAGTGATGAACCGTATGCAAGGTAACCTGACGGATATCCGCCCTGCTCTGTTGCATATAGGTCATAACCTACTGCTGAAACAAGCATCTTAACTGCCTGTGCGTATGTAACCTGATCGTCGGGTCCGAATGTTGTGTCATCGTAACCGTTGATAAAGCCCTTTGCTACACCTGTCTCGATGTAACCTGCGCCCCAGTGTCCCTTAGCGTCTACGAACTTTGTGTAAGTTGAAGCTGCTGCAGATTTGCCCTCACCAAGCATCTCTACAACCATTTTAGCAAACTCTGCTCTTGTAACTGTGTTCTCGGGGTTGAACTTACCGTTGTCGTCACCATTAACAACACCAAGTGATGTTAAAGCGTCAACTGCACCTGAATATGATGCGTTAGCGTCAACGTCCGGGAATGAAACAGCGAATGCTGATGCTGATGTAGCAAGCATTGCAACAGCAGCAAAAGTTGAAATAACTTTCTTGAGATTCTTAATCATTGTCTCAAATCCTCCCTTTGTTTTTTCCGGGAACTTACTTTCTTACTGATAAGTGTTCCCGATTACTCATCAGTTTTTTCCTGCTTCCCTTGCAAGCGAGAAGCTCCGAAGACTGCGAACACTAACCTGCTTTGCTCATAAGTCTTCATAATTACGGTAACAAAACTTAAGATAATGCTTCTACCTTATTACCCAAGTTTGCTATCATAAATTGTACTATCAAACATAACATAAGTCAATAGTTTTCCTTCAATTTTCATAAATATGAAATATTTTTGTAATAATTGAACAAATCCTTAAATTTATCGCTCATAATTAGCGATAAATTGACTATATGTATGTTCTACAAAAAATAAGACGGAACTTTTTTTATAAAGTTCCGCTTTTTTTAAAATTTTTTTATTTTTTATTCTCTGTTCCATATAGGCTTTATTGTTACTGTCCGACTTGATTCGGGAATATATACGTCCTCGGTTTTGTCAAGCTTGTATTCGCCGTTTTCGGAGTCTGCATCAATTGTTACAGTTACGAACTCAACATCTTTACCGTCCTTTGTTCCCACGGTTACGGTTTGTGGGTCTATCTTTGTTGCCGATTCGTCTAAGACTGCCCCTCCGTTTCTTACTAAAACCCTTACAGGAACTTCTTTTGCCATATAGACTGTATTGTTAACAGTGACGACGTTTTCAAATATACGTAATGTGCTTAGCTCCTCTCTTAGTATGCCGTCGGAGATTATAAGGGAATAGCCAAGGTCAAGAGAATTATTATCCTTTATTGCACTTATATCCACCGTTACCTCTGCTCTATCAATTAGGTCAAGCTCGTACTCTGCACCTTTAATCTGTACCGTGTCACGTGTAGGTGTGGATTTTACAAGCTTTCCGTTAAGCTCGCCCGTCTGCACCACGCTTATGGGGACTTCCTTAGTTTGGAGCTTTGCAACCTCTATTGTTATTGTCTCTCGGATTATCTTTTCAACGGTTATACGTGATGTGGGGATTTTCACTATTCCCTCAAGCTCATAGGTGCCTGCCTCGTCAATATCGGAAACGTCCACCACTACCCTCGTCTTGCCTAATGCGTTAATAAGGTCGCTTCGTTTACCACGCATTTTTACCGATACTTTAGGGATATCGTTCCGCTCGGCTACTACATAGCCGTTCTCAGCTAATACGTCCTCCCCTGCAAACTCTACACGGATACCTGAAAAGGTCTTTACTATATCGGGGTCGGTTGTATATGTAACAACTACCCAGGCTATTATTGCTATTATGACGGAAAGTATCATATAGCGGAGCCGATTCATTTTTTTCTTTTCTTGCTGTGCCATACTTACTCTCCTTTACTTGGATTTGCGGAATATTTTCTTTACTGCCTCCGCCTCCACAGCAGGATTTACGATAAGCAGTTTTGTCAATGCCTTTTTCAGGCTTGCTTCGGTGAGATTGCGTGTCAAAGAGCCGTTAATGGCAATGGATATTTTGCCCGTTTCCTCACTCACAACTACTATTACAGCATCTGAGGCTTCGCTAAGACCCAGTGCTGCACGGTGGCGTGTGCCAAGCTCCGATGCAAGATTAGTGTTTGCAGTAAGGGGCAGGACACAGCCTGCGGTTATTATCTTATTGTCACGGATTATTACGGCACCGTCATGCAAAGGAGTGTTGGGGGTAAAGATATTGCCTAAAAGCTCGCTTGATACGTTTGCGTTCATAAGTGTACCGCTGTGCATATATTCGCCAAGTCGTGTATGCCGTTCGATAACAATCAATGCACCTGTTCTTGTTTCGGACATATCCGCCGCCGCACGGCTTATTTTGTCTATAACGTCCTCCGTTTCCTTGCGTTCGCCGAATGGGTCGGCTATGCCGAAAACGTTACCCACCTTGAGCCGTCCCATTTTTTCAAGGAGGTTTCTGAGTTCAGGCTGGAATATTACGATTACGCCGAACATCGCAACCTGTACCACTGCTCCCAATATGTAATTTAGTGTATGAAGCTTTAATACACTGCTTGCCATATACACCGCGACGATTATCAAAAGGCCCTTTGCAAGCTGTACCGCTCTTGTGCCTCGGATTGCGCCTATAAAATAGAATATAGCAATTGCTACTATAAATATATCAATAATATCATTTATACGCAATATACGTTTGTATTTAATTATGTAATCAAAAATTCCGTCAAGTCCCATTAATATATTTGCTCCTTTCCTTTTTTTCTGTTTTAATTATACTATATTTTAAGATAAAATTCCATAGG
>CAKSGP010000028.1 GCA_934454745.1 uncultured Clostridia bacterium | reverse complement strand
ACCCTTAACAAGAACAATCGCACCCTCCTGAAGCAGATGGGAATACATCCCAAGCACCTTAGGGAACACCAAAGCCTCAATTTCACCATAGGAGTCCTCTAGTGTTAAAAATGCCATCTGGGATTTTGAACGCGTAACTTTATTCTTTCTGCTTTCTATTATACAGGCAAGAACAACTTTATCTCCGTCATTCATACCCGTACCTGTACTTATATATTCACCGTTCTCCCCCTTTACCACACTTTCGTTTATCATAGAAATATTAAGGCTTGTAAGCTTTTTAACACGGGTTTCATATTCCTCCATAGGGTGGCCGGAAAAATACATACCTATTGATTGTTTTTCAAGACGTAATAAGTCTTGCTTTTTAAACTCACAAATATCGGGAAGCTCCATTTCAACCGTTTCTTCTGAATCATCAAACAGGGAAATTTGCCCGGCTATATTATTATGATGCCTGCCTGATGCCCCGTCCAAAGCAGTTTCATAGACCTGCATTAACTGAGAACGGTACACCCCCATTGAATCAAAGGCACCGCAGGAAATCAACCCCTCAACTGCACGTTTATTTATATCTGCACCTGTCATTCTCTCAACGAAATCCGAAAAGTTTTTAAACTCACCGTTTGCATCACGTTCCAAAAGCAGTGCATTTATAAATGATTTTCCCACATTTTTTACCGCCGCAAGACCAAAACGGATTTTACCATCCTCAACCGTAAATCCCATACGGCTTTTATTAACGTCGGGAGGCAGTCTGTCAATGCCCATTTCCTTACAATTTATAATGTAATGATTTATCTTATCCGTATCTTCTATTGTAGATATAAGTGCCGCCATATACTCTACAGGATAGAAGGTTTTAAGATATGCCGTCTGGTAAGTGATAAAAGCATATGCTGCAGCGTGTGATTTATTGAACGCATAGTTTGCAAAATCGTTTATTTCATCAAAGATTGATATTGCCGTAGCCTCATCAATGCCCATATTTATACAACCCGGAATATCCCCCGCCTCCGAACCATATATAAAATTACGTCGCTCAATTTTCATCTGTTCCGCTTTTTTCTTTGAAATTGTACGACGCATCTGGTCGGCTTTTCCAAGTGAGTATCCCGCAAGCTCACGCACAATTTCAAGAACCTGTTCCTGATAAACCATACATCCGTAGGTTACATCAAGGATTTTTTCAAGTTTCGGATGTTTGTAGGAAATATTCTGAGGATTGCGTTTATTGCTGATATACCTTGGGATTTGTTCCATAGGGCCCGGACGGTACAAAGCAATTCCGGCTATAATATCCTCAAGTGTATCAGGACGAAGCTCCATCATAAAGGATTGCATTCCGGCACTTTCCATCTGGAACACTCCGTCCGTGTTCCCGGCAGAAATCAGGTCAAATACCTCTTTTTCGTTATATCCTATATCCTCTAATTTTATTCTGACACCACGTGTCTGCTCAATAATATCAAGAGCACTCTCTATTACCGTAAGGTTTCTGAGGCCGAGAAAATCCATTTTAAGAAGTCCGAGATTTTCCACAGTATCCTTAGGGAATTGAGTTGTTATTAAGTTATCCTTATTTAGCGTGAGAGGAACGTAGCTGACTATGGGTTCTCCTGTTATAACAACACCTGCCGCATGAGTTGAGGCATGCCGTGGCAATCCCTCCAGGGCACGGGATGTATCAATAAGTTTTTTTATGGCAGCATCGTTTTCATACAAGGACTTAAGCTCAACAACTGTTTCTAAAGCACTGTCAATGGTAGCGTTAAGATCAGAGGGAATAAGCTTTGCAACTCTGTCTGCATCTGCATATGGTATACCTAAGGCTCTTGCAACATCACGTATTGCAAGACGTGCTTTCATTGTACCAAAGGTAACAATCTGTGCAACATTATCCGCACCGTATTTTGATACTACGTATTCGATTACCTTTTGTCTGCCCTCAGGTGCAAAGTCAATATCTATATCTGGCATACTTACACGCTCAGGATTTAAGAAACGCTCAAAAATAAGACTATACTTTATAGGATCAATGCTTGTAATTCCCAAAGAATATGAAACAAGACTTCCTGCAGCAGAGCCTCTGCCCGGGCCTACTGCAACGCCGTTATTTTTTGCAAAGCTTATAAAATCGCTAACAATGAGGAAGTAATCGGTAAATCCCATTCTGTTTATAACTCCAAGCTCATAGTCAAGACGCAATTTAAGCTCGTCTGTTACATTATCATATAATTTTTCCAAGCCGCTGTTACAAAGCTCTCTTAGATACTCAAAGGAATCCTTTCCGTCTGGGACTTTAAACTTTGGCAAATGCCGTGTTGAAAAATCAAAATCAACATTGCATCTCTCTGCAATTTTCGCCGTATTTTCTATTGCTTCGGGAACATACGAAAACAGCTCCCTCATCTCCTCCTCGGACTTTATATAAAATTCCTGAGTTTCAAAACGCATTCTGTCCTCATCATAAACCGTCTTTTCCATCTGTATACACATAAGCACGTCTTGATAAAATGCGTCATCACGTGTAAGATAATGTATATCGTTCGTTGCAACAAGTCCGAGTCCAAACTCCTTGGCAAGAGAAATAAGCTGAGGAAGTATTCGTTTTTGTTCAGGCAAGCCGTGGTCCTGAAGCTCAATAAAGAAATTATTCTTTCCGAATATGTCTATATATTCCCTTATTGCACTTCTTGCACCCTCCATATCACCATTTACAAGATGGGACGGGATTTCACCTGCTATACACGCACTTAAAGCAATAATACCCTTGCTATGATTTCTAAGTATTTCTTTATCTATTCTCGGTTTATAATAATAACCTTCTATATATCCCATACTTACCAGATAGATGAGGTTTTTATATCCCTCCTCATTCTCTGCAAGCAGAATAAGATGTGAATATCTGTTATCCACACCGTGTACTTTATCAAATCTTGAATTAGGTGCAACGTACACCTCACAGCCGATTACAGGCTTAATATTGTTTGCCATACACTCCCGATAAAAATCCACAACGCCGAACATTACGCCGTGATCAGTTATAGCACAGCTTTCCATACCAAGCTCTTTTATGCGTTTAACAAGCTTCTTTATACTTGCCTCACCATCAAGCAGGCTGTATTCCGTATGAGTGTGGAGATGACAAAATGCCATATAATCAGTCCTTTCTTATAGATTCTGCATACTCAACAATTCTGTTAAGTCTGTGATTTACACCTGATTTGCCTATACCCTGTGCCGTCATTTTCCCAAGTGCTTCAAGACTTAAATCAGGGTGTTTCAGACGAAGCTCACCTATTTCACGCAAGACTTCAGGCATAGCTGACCACTTATGTGCCGCCTTAATCTGCTTTATCGCGGTAATGTGTCTTGAGCTTGCTTTTGCAAGCTTTTCAAGGTTTGCACTGTCGCAGTTAACCTGTCTTTGCGTACTGCTTTTAAGCTCCTTCTCTACTTGGACAGATAAAAATTCAAGCCCTGCACGGCCTCCGCTTATGTAGCCTAAAAGCTCTGCAATCTGGGAGCTTTCCTTTATATATACAACTGTTTTTTCCTTTCGGTGTGTGATTTTCGGTCTGAAATCAAATTCCCGAAGAATTCCCACAATTCTATCCCCATCCTTATCTGTTCTTGCACAGAATTCAATATGATATTTTTTATCAGGGGCATTAACTGAGCCTCCGCCTAAAAATGCGCCTCTTAAATACGCAATTTTGCAACATTCATAAATAAAAATATCACCGCTTATCTGGGTTATAAGCTTATCTAAATCCGTTCCATAGATAACAGCACGTCTGCCCTCATATCCGGGAATTATTCCAAGCTCGGACTTAAGGGAGGCTATCATTCTTTTTGACAGACTTTCATTTAATACAGAAAATTTCAGTCCCCCCTGAGAGATCTTGCCCGAACACGCAAAAAAACCCGCAATTTCGGCTAATCTGCATCCCGGGCATTCATATTGTGTATTGCATAGTATCTCTTTTATCTGTGATGAGAACGACATTTCCCATCCCCTCCGATTAAATTTTTATATCTCTGTGTATTGCATCTGCATCATATCCCAAAGAACGAATATAGTCTGTCAGCTTATTTGCAAAGGTAACACTTCTGTGATGTCCGCCTGTACAGCCGATTGCGACTATCAGGCTCTTTCTGCCCTCACCTGAAAAAACAGGAATCAAAAACTCAATCATATCCTTGAGTTTTTTTAAATACTCCGTCGCGGAAGTGTTATTCATAACATAATTCTGCACTTCCTCGTCATTACCTGTTTTATTTTTAAGCTCATCTACATAAAAAGGATTTGGGAAACAACGAACATCAAACACCATATCCGCATCCATAGGAATACCGTTCTTAAATCCGAAAGAAATGACCTTAATTTCAAAGCGGTTAACGTCATTTAATCCGCTGTATATATCCATAATACGCTCACGCAAATCAGATATCTTAAATGATGATGTATCAATTACATAGTCTGCACCGTCTTTAAGCTTCTGTAACATTTTTCTCTCGTGCTTGATTGAGGACAGCAACCCGTCAGGATCATTTAAGGGATGCATACGTCGGGTTTCCTTGTATCTTTTAACAAGCGTGTTATCGTCTGTGTCAAGAAATATAAGGCGTGTATTATAATGCTCACGAAGCTTTTCAACCTGACCTAACAGCTCGTTTATCATATCTCCCACACGTACATCTATTACAAGTGCAATATTACTGTATTTACTCTTTACAGCATCAAGCATATTTGCAAGCATTGGAATAAGTGAGGGAGGCATATTATCAATACAAAAATATCCCAAATCCTCAAATGTCTGTATTGCCTTTGATTTTCCCGATCCTGACATACCTGTAAGAATTGTAAAATCCATCTTTTTGTTCTCCTTACTCCCCTAAAATCCGCACTTCCGGCTCAAGCTCAACGCCAAATTTTTCAAGTACTGTTTCTTTTGCGTGATTTATTACGTCTAAAACGTCCTTTGCCGTTGCACCTCCGCAGTTTATAACAAATCCTGCGTGTAAATCGCTTATCATTGCACCGCCTGATTTATACCCCTTAAGTCCTGCATGCTCTATAAGCCCCCCTGCAAAACACCCTTCAGGGCGTTTAAACGTGCTTCCTGCACTTGGGTATGATAGAGGTTGTTTTTCACGTCTGCGCTTCGTATAATCAGCCATTTTTTCATTTATTTCGTCAAGTTTCCCTGGCTTTAATTCAAGCTCTGCCGATACTATATACCTTCCGCCGTCGGAGAAAATACTTTTCCTGTACCCAAAATCACAGTCCTTGCCGTCTATTTTATGAATATCACCATTGTCGTCAACATAGGTTACACTTTTAACTACATCTTTTATCTCACCGCCGTAAGCGCCAGCATTCATAAATATGCCGCCTCCGAGGGTACCGGGAACACCCGATACCTCTTCGAGTCCGGAAAGTGACAGCGATGCGGCAATTGACGCTACCTTTTTAAGAAGTATACCTGCCTGAGCAAGAATTATGTTGCCTTTGACCTCATACTCTGCCATATTTTTACCGATTTCTATTACAAGCCCCCTTATTCCTTTATCGCTTACAAGAATATTTGAGCCGTTACCTATTACGGTGATGGGTATATTTTTTTCCTTTGCCAGTTTTATAAGCTTTGACAGCTCCTCAGCACTTCCTACGCTTACATACATTTCTGCTCCGCCGCCGATTTTAAAGGTTGTGTGACGGCTCATACTTTCGTTTTCAATAAGCTGAGGCGATATTGCCCTAAACTGTTCTGTTACCATATAACCCTCTCTTTACTGCTCTATTTGCTCTTCCATTTGACGCATAAGTCTTTTATTCAGCTCGACTGCTGCATTATAACCCATCTTTTTCTGACGGTTATTCATTGCCGCAACCTCTACAATAACTGCTATGTTCCTGCCCATTTTTACAGGAATTGTTATTGACGGGACGTTTATTCCCATTATATTCGTATACTCATCAACCATTCCGAGCCTGTCATACTGCTTGCCGTTCTCCCACGGCTCAAGATGGATTACCATATCAATCTGCTGTTCAGACTTAATAGCACCCATGCCGAAAATCTCTTTCACGTCTATTATTCCTATACCTCGGACCTCTACGAAGTGACGTATAATCTCAGGCGCCGAGCCTATAAGTGTTAAATCGGAAATTTTTCTTATTTCAACCGCATCATCAGCAACAAGACGGTGACCGCGCTTTACAAGCTCTATTGCCGCCTCACTCTTGCCAACTCCGCTTTCGCCCATAATCAGTATTCCCTCACCATAAATTTCGCATAGGACACCATGGCGTGTTTTACAGGGTGCAAGCTGTTCGCTTAAATATCTTATTGCCATACTCATAAACCGTGATGTACCATGTTCGCAACGCAATAGCGGAACATTGTATTGCTCCGAAAAATCAGCCATTTCAGGGAATATCTGCAAGCCTCTTGTTATTATGAGCGCAGGAAAACCAAGCTTAAAAAAGCCTTCAAGGCGTTTTTTTCGCTCATCAGGCAAAAATTGCTCCAGGTATGTAAATTCAGCCTTACCCATTATCTGAAGTCTACTGTTATCAAAATACTCGCAAAAACCGACCAACTGAAGCCCGGGACGGCTCACATCGGAGGTAGTAACATAAACCTCATTATCGGAATTTGGCTGATATATTACCTCCATCTTGAAATTCTCTATAAAACTACTTAAAGGTATTTTACCTGTATTTTCCATTTGTCTGTTTCTCCTTAATTACAGTACCTCTTTTATGGTCAAAATCGTATATCTGTCTGTGGTTTTAAAAATAAACCACAAATGATACACTATTATCTATTATATCATCTTTTCACCATTACTTCAAGCATTTTTCTAAAATTCATTATAATTACAATCAATATTTATCAGGTACAGTATACATAATCTCCTTCACAGTACAATTTTTATGATAATCTATAACAATTTAACAATAATTTGCGCAGATTACGGCATATTTTTAAAAAAACTGAAAAAAAGAAAAAAATTTGCTTAAACCTCTTGCAAAATCCTAAAAAGTATGTTACAATATCTTACGATGTTTGTTTAATGCTATTTTACAGGAGGTGTTAGAAATGGCTAAATGTGATATCTGCGGTAAGGGTGTAAGCTTTGGTATCAAGGTTTCTCACTCACACAGACGTTCAAACAGAACTTGGAAGCCAAACATAATGAAGGTTAAGGCTATCATTAACGGCTCACCTAAGTCAGTTCATGTTTGCACACGTTGCCTTCGTTCAGGAAAGGTGCAGCGTGCCGTTTAATTCAGTCAGAATGAATACAAACAGCTTGTAGACATGTTACAAGCTGTTTTTTCATTGTGTTTGCAATTATTACAGATTGGTTTTAATATTATTAATAGTTATATACATTTACATATACTTATAAAAAATGTTTTGCATTTTCTTATTTTATATGGTATAATAGACATAAATTAAGTTGAAATATAGGATTTACATAGATAATAGCAAAGGGGTGTATCTATTGGAGAAACTCTTGGTTAAGGGCGGAAACAAGCTTTGCGGCGATGTTACCATAAGCGGTGCGAAAAATGCGGCTGTTGCCATTCTCCCTGCCTGTCTGCTCGTCAACGACAGATGCAGAATAGAAAATCTGCCTGACATAAAAGACGTTACGCTGTTTTTGAAAATACTTGAGAACCTTGGTGCAGAGGTTTGTTATATAGATAATAATACTGTTGAGATTGACTGTTCAGATGTTGGTTCATTTGAGCCTTTAGGCGAGCTTACCCGCAGAATGAGAGGGTCAAGTTATCTTATGGGGGCACTTTTGGGCAAATTCGGTCAGTTTTGCGTAGATCCGCCCGGCGGATGTGATTTCGGAACACGTCCAATTGATATGCACATTAAATGCTTTGAGCTTATGGGTGCTACCGTTGACACTTCCCGCGGTATGGTTAGCGCAAAAGCAGAAAAGATAAAGGGTGCACATATATTCTTTGATATAGTATCTGTTGGTGCTACCGTAAATGCTATTCTTGCCGCGGTCCTTGCAGAGGGTACAACTGTTATAGAAAGTGCCGCAAGAGAACCCCACGTGGTTGACCTTGCAAACTTTTTAAACGCATGCGGTGCACAGATACGCGGTGCAGGAACTGATACAATAAGAATTAAAGGCGTACCGTCACTCCACGGCGGAACGTATGCAATTATCCCTGACCAGATAGAGGCAGGTACATTTATGATTGCCGCCGCCGCAACACGCGGTGATATTACTTTGCATAATTCCAAGACACCTTGAAATAATAGGCTCAAAGCTTGTTGAAGCAGGTGTCAGTGTTGAATATGGTGATGATACTGCCCGCGTTTGGGTTCCTGAGGGATGTGTACTTAAGAAAATAAACTTTATAGCTCAGCCCTATCCCGGATATCCCACGGATATGCAGCCACAGCTTGTAACCCTCCTTACAACTATAAAAGGTACAAGTACAGCACGTGAGGGCGTATGGGATAACCGATTCAGATACACCGAACAGTTAAAGAGAATGGGTGCATCTATACGCGTTGAGGGAAAGCTTGCAATTATTGAAGGCGTAAACCAGCTTATAGGCGCAGAAGTTAAAGCTACCGATCTTCGTGCCGGTGCTGCAATGATAATTGCAGGACTTATGGCAGACGGAACAACCGAGATACGCGACATATACCACATTGACCGCGGATATGAAAATTTCGAGGAAAAGTTTATAGCATTAGGTGCTGATATTGCACGTGTACAGATTGTAGAGGACGAATATATTTGACAAGAAACATGCAGGGCGGCTATATGTCGCCCTTTAATTATATGAAAGGGACACTATGCTGAATTTCTATTCAATAATAAGCGGTTCATCAGGGAACTGCTCCCTCGTAACCGACGGGAAAACAAACATATTAATAGATTGCGGTACATCAGGAAAACGTGCAACAGAAGCATTAGAAAGCCTTTGTATTTCGCCCGAGCGAATTAACGCAATCCTTGTAACTCACGAGCATATTGATCATACAAAAGGTGTAGGTATCCTGTCACGGCGATTTAATATCCCAATCTATGCAACATCAGGAACTCATAAAAACAGTGACTTCGGTAAAATCGAGGATAATATGATTTTTGAAGTTTCACCGGACATTACATATGATATTGCAGGAATAGGCATAACACCTTTCGCAATCCCCCACGACGCATCAGACCCTTGCGGATATAAAATTTCTGACGGAAAAACAAAGATTGCAACAGCCACCGATATCGGCATTATGACAGATTATGTTCTCTCACGCATAAGCGGTTGTGAAAGCATACTTCTTGAATCAAATCACGATATTGATATGCTACGGTTTGGTGAATATCCCTATGCCTTAAAGCAAAGAATACTAAGCGATACGGGGCATCTATCCAACAAGGCCGCGGCAGAAGCTGCATTTTCACTCGTTAATAGCGGTACAAAGCACATTATGCTCGGTCATTTAAGCGACAAGAACAACCTTCCCGATATTGCACAGATGGAAACCTATAACTATCTATCGGATAAAGGTGTTAAGGTTGGAGAGGACGTTACATTGCAAGTTGCACAACGTTATAAAATAACATCATTTATAACCGGAGAAAAATAATGAAAGTATCAATAATATGCGTAGGAAAAATAAAAGAAAAATTCTATACTGATGCTATCGCGGAATACAGAAAGCGGATGAAGCGTTTTGCAGAATTTGAAATAGTGGAAATACCTGATGAGCGTATTCCCGATAATGCTTCGGAAAAAGAAAAGGAGACTATCAAATCCCGCGAGGGTGAAAAAATTCTTGCAAAGATAAAACCCGCATCATACGTTATCAGCTTATGTATTGAGGGCAAAACTCTTTCAAGCACCGAGCTTGCATATATTATTGATAATGCGTATCAGACAACAAACCACATTGTATTTGTAATTGGCGGTTCTTTAGGACTTTCCGATGCTGTAAAAGCAAAAAGCAGTCTGCGCCTTTCCTTCGGACGTATGACTCTCCCCCATCAGCTTATGCGTGTAGTACTGTCAGAGCAAATTTATCGTTCCTTTATGATAAATTCAGGCTCTCTGTATCATAAATAATATTGACAAATATCCCCTTTTAGTGTTACAATTATTCTATAACATAAAGGGGGAGTTTTTATATGAAAAAAATTATTTCAGCTTTGCTTTGTGCATTTCTATTGTTTAACACAGTTCTCGTTTTTGCAGAAAACGACACAGCAGACACCCAAAGCAACACCGAAATATTAGTTTCAGAGCAAGCTGCACAGGGGCCGACAGCAGAGCCGTCAAAAGAGCCTGCTCCAACGGAGGATGTTTCAAAATCCGAGACTGACACTCCAAAAATGGAGGTAACAG
>CAKSGP010000027.1 GCA_934454745.1 uncultured Clostridia bacterium | reverse complement strand
GCAAAAGCTCCTTTGTAATTCATATACTCTATACCGCTTCTGAACCATTCACCTTCAATATCATTGAAAGCAGGTTCATTTGCTTCATTGTAAACGAATCCACCAAGCTTGTTGTTTTGCTTAACAAGGCGGTGTACCATTGCCGATACCTCACTTCTAAGCAGATTGTTGTCCGCTGCCATTGTGTTGTCATTGTATCCATAGATATACGCAAAGTTTGTCACGAATTCAGGAATGGGATCCGGATCGGGGATGGGGTCAGGATCAGGATCGGGCTCCGGAATTTTTTCGGAGAATTTTGCATATGTTTTTGAATTACCGGTCACTACATATGAATACTGAAGTGCGCGGCTTATAGCTTCTCCGTCTTCGGTTTCAAACCAACCGTCAAACTGGTAACCGGATGCAGGATTAGCTGTTACTGTAATAACATCGCCCTCACCGCCGGCAGTGTACTTATAACTGTCATTACCATTTACCGTATATGCTTTCGTTGAATTTTCTATATCAACGCTTCCTCCGTCTGTCAAAGCAATAACTTCATGCTTAAAGTTGTAATTTGCTACAAGCAAAATACCATCTTCCTTAGTTGCAGGAAGCGTAACAGATTGTGCGTTACCTGATAAGTCATTCCACGAAATAGTAAGGGTAGGATTCAGGGCATCCTCTGCACTGTATTTAACGGTATGATTTGCCGGTATAGTTATACCTAAATAACCGGATGCATTCGTATACAGTGTCCATCCTGTAAAAGTAGCGGAATCGTGGGACGGAGTTTCATTTTCCGTAACACCGCTGTTATAGTAAGAATACTTTTTATCTGTAATATCAGCAGTTCCCTTATAACTTCCACCGTTCGGATCATACAAGATATGACCTTTTCTTGCAAACGCAACCCTTATGTATTTAGATTCATCTACCGTTATATCTTTCGTATATACAGTATTGTCACTGTTTGCAGCAAAATCACTAAAGTCATACTGACTTCCGTTTATTGTTGCACCTGCAAAGACATAATCGGCTGCATCATCTGCGGTTGCTGTTAATGTAATTACGGTATCGGCTTTATATTTATCCGAAGCAAAGTCTGTACCCTTATACGAAACCGACAAATCTGCTGTATTCTCAGCAGTAACAGCAGCGCTTCCGCCTGTCAACGTATGCAGAGATACATTATACAAAAGACCGAAATTAATGTCGTCTATGATATTACCGTAGGTTAAATCAACTTTACCATCGCTTTTCGGTGCGCTTTCGTATGCGGTAAACGCAAAGGTTGTGTCAGTCTGATTCTCCGGAACCTCGTAGATATTGTTATAACCAAGCTTCGATGTATCAGATGTGACATTTGTACCGTAATCATACCAATTGTCATTATTTGATCTTATAAACCAAATATGCCATTCTTCAGTGTTGGATACGGTTTTGTAGGTTGTAAAGTTTGCGGTCTCACCAGTTGAAAAATCTCCGTTTGCTGCAAACTTGGGTGAATACAGGATAAATTCCTGACTTGCACCGCTGCCTGTAGGTATAAGTGCAGAAAGCTCACTATTACCACTGATATACTGTCCCATTTTCATAAACTGGTCATATCCGGTTTTGGTTTTCTTTGCCGGATCAACCGACTGCTTGGGACCTATTACCAAAAGCATTGTATCGTATCCGTTTCTGCCGTGATGCGATATACCCCACTTTACAAAGCTTCCGGATGTGGTTTTTATGCTCTGATATAATGAGCTTTGTTCGTCTGCATTCAGCTCTGCTGCTTGCAGACCGGCCTTTGGCTTTAGTTCCTGCCCCTTAATGTATGTTCCGTTATTAGCTCTGAGCAATTCTATTTTCTGCTCATAAGCCGTAGTATTCCAATTCGGCACAGTGGAAGCAAGGGGCTGTGTGTAGTCACCGCTGATTGTTGGCAACTCAAATCCACTGTTCTGCAGTGAATAATTATCTTCAGTGGCAGCCAATGCAGGAATGGCATTGATACACATTGAACATACGCAAATAGCCATTAATGTTGAAATAAATCTTTTGAGTTTACTCATTTTTAGCATCTCCTTTCTTTATTTTTTGAGTATACTCCTATCGAAAAACATCCCTTCAACACAATATTGAATGTTTTTCTTTATAGAAACACGGGAAACACCTCGCTTTCTATAAAAATATTTATACAAACCGTCCTTTACCCGGCTGTATACAAAAGTTAATTATTTCCGATGATATAGCCCTTTAAATATTCAAAGAATATCTCATCAGAATCTGCTATTGTTCCGCCGTCAGGCGGAATTTGTTCTCTTGCCGCCGCATAATTTGTTGTGAGTATAGGTGTTTTAAGAATTAACGCTTCGCCTATCACAAGGGGAAAACCCTCATATGCGGAATACAGCGCAAACAAATCGGATTTATATATATACGGGTATGGATTTAGTTTTTCGCCCTCAAATATAACAACATCATCCACTCCCAGCTCGTTTGCCAATTCAATGTTTCTATTAAGATCGGGACCGTCCCCGATAATCCGCCAGCAAAAGCCGGAAATATCGTTTTCCTTTAACCTTCGGCACATATTTAATATGCCGTCAATTCTCTTTGAAGCATTATCTACTCTTGCAACCGTAACAATATCAAAGCGTGATTTTTTAAACGGCTCGCATTCTATAGCAAGTTTTTTTATCTTTTCTTCATCAAACACATTATGCCTTGTTTCTGTTTTATTGCTGTATTCCGGAAGCAGTTCATTAAATTTTTGCCTTACTGCGTCTGAAACACATATTATTTTATCAAAAGGCTTATATATTCTGCGACAGTATTCTTTATCGAAACCACTCAGAATCGGATCGGTATGAATCCAAGCTATTTTTTTATCCGCATTAACAAAATCGGAAACATACAAATTTGTTCCTTTATTGAATACTCCTATCGGCACATCAGTAAAATACGAAACAGCTATATCGTATTTTTCTGTCTGTTTTCTAAAAACCAGTCTGTAAAATCTTTCCGAACCGATTATTTTCGCAAGAACAGTCACAAAAATGCGTATTGCTATATCAATAACATTGCCTTTTGCTTTTATACTTCCGAGAGGTGTTGCAGATAACTGTAATATTTTGTTTCCTACCCTAATTGGTATATTATGCGGCACCTCTGCTTCGAGTGCTCCTTTCGCAAATGTAAACACGCTTATATCATACTTACCGCTTTTTTCAGCTTTATATAAAAGATTAACAAATGCTTTTTGAACACCGCCGACATACAGATTTTGTGCAACAAATAAAATTTTGGTCTTTTCATGCATTTGCTTCATCTCTTTTCATAACATATCTGTAAAGAAGCTTTGACGCTCCATTTATTCCAAGCAGACTAACCGCAAGCCTTATAAGTTTAATTTTCTTTGTCTTTCCGTAAGAAAGCAGAAAACGCAATTTTTTTATTCTTTTTGTGTATGGCACTCTTTCTTCCGTCGACAATGAACCGTAAAACGGTAAAAAAACGGCGTATTGGTAGGAAAGGAAGGATAAAATATATTTATTAGTTGTTTTCTCTTTTGCTTTTTCCGTCCATTCTTCTAAAACACCTAAGTGGTCACACATACTTTTAACACTACCATACGAACGCCGTGTGCCGGGTGATATACGATAATAATAACTTTCTTCCGGATATACATCGGCAGAGTTTATACTGCATACAAGCTGTAGTGTCCAATCTATATCTTCGCCTACAATACCTTCTTTAAATCTAATATTGTTTTTTATCAGAACATCTCTTTTTATTATCTTTCCTCCAAAGCTTGCAGGGAATTTTGAACATTCAGATATTACCTTTAAAACTTTATTCATGGGTTTTCCATAAATTTCATCTTTTTTAAGTCCTTCTGCCATAGGTTCAAGTCTGCCATCAGAAAACTTTTTTATAATATTGAAAAATATAAGGTCTGCTGATCTGTCAGCATATCCACGGTCAAGATATTCTATTAAACCATTGCTTACATAATCATCCGAATCAACAAATATAACATAGTTTCCGGACGCCTTATCAAGCCCGAAATTTCTTGCTGCTCCGGGACCGGAATTTTTGTTGTGAAATACTTTTATTCGTTCATACTGTCGGGCATAAAAATCGCAGATATTACCCGAGGAATCTGTCGAACCGTCATCCACTAAAATCAATTCGCAGCATTCGCCTTGCTTTAAAATGCTTTCTATGCATTTGCCGACATATTTTTCTGTGTTATAGACCGGCACTATAAAACTGTATTCGTAATAACTGCAATTCATCTTTCTAACCTCCTTTAATTATTTATGTAATTATAAAACATAGTTCTTGCACTTATTATAATTTGGATATTGGTAAGTCTTTTTTTGATATTTCCTCATTTGAAATTTCATTCTGATGAGGAAAATAAACTTCTTCAAACTTGTCCTTTACAACATTTATATCATATGCTTTTACACTTTTTCTGTTATATTCTCCCATATTGTGACGAAGCTGAGGATTTTGGGCAAGCTTTTGTATTCCGTAGGCAAACCCATTTATATCATTGGGGGAATATAAAAATCCTCCTTTATCCGGAATAATTAAATCCGTATTGCCTCGAATATTCGATACTACAACAGGGAGTGATGCCGCCATCGCTTCCATAAGTGCAACAGGCAGTCCCTCCTGATACGAAGGAAAACAAAATATATCACTTGCTTTCAGTATTTCACCTACATTTGTGCAAAAACCAAGCATATGAACATTGTTCGTCAGTCCAAATTCTTCGACTGTCTTTTCAAGCTCATCTTTAAGCACGCCAGAGCCGGCTATTACATAATGAATAGACGGATTATTAAGCTTTGATATTGCTTGCAGAATAGTTTTGTGATTTTTTCTGTTTATCAATTCTCCAACAGAAACAAGCATAATTTCGTTGTCTTTTATACCTATCCCTGCTCGAATATTATGTCTGTCTGATACACAGCTTTCAATCTTATTAAGTCCTACACCAATTCCGTTTATATGGAGTATAGTTTTCGCATGAAACTTTTTTAATGCTCTTTCATAGTCTTCAGTATTTATCGTGATAAGTACATCTGTGATATATGACAACAGCTTTTCAACAGGATAAAACATAAGCCATGAAAGTATGGAACTGCCTTTAAAGAAATGAAATCCATGTGCAATATATACTACTTTTGTTCCTTTTTTTCTTGCTTTTCTTGCTGCGAGTCTGCCGAGAACACTTCCGACGGGAGTATTGCATTGAACAACATCAAAATCACCGTTGTCTATGAGTGTTTTCAGCATTTTGTATGCTTTTATATTGCGAAAGCTGAAAGGATTTCTTGCAAAAGGAATATCTATGTAGCAATCACAATTTGGAATGTCCGGCATACCGTTTTCATAGTCATTTTTTGCCGCAACAACAGTTTCATATCCTTTTTCCTTGAACATTTTTATGTACGGCAGGTGAAACACGCTAATGTGAGTTTTCACAACCGTTGCTATAAAGAGTACTTTTTTCATATTGTATAACCTCGTCTAATCTATTTTGAACCATCACCTCGTATAACGACAGATACGGTTGATAACAGTATTTTAAAATCAGTCCACAGAGAACGTGTTTTTATGTATTCAATATCGTAAATGATTTTTTCTTCAGGTTTAAGAAAATATCCGCCCTTTATTTGCGCCAGTCCCGTGATACCCGGTTTCACAAGCAATCTTTGAGAAAAACCGTGGACATATGTTTCAAAGCAATTATAGAATATCTCTCTTTCGGGGCGCGGTCCTACGATGGATAAATTTCCTATAAGACAGTTGAAAAGCTGTGGTATCTCATCAAATTTTGTCCGGCGCAAAACCTTTCCGATCGGTGTTATTCTCTCGTCATCTTCACCTCTTGACCATTGAGCGCCGTTTGCTTCGGCGTTTTCATACATTGTGCGGAATTTGTATATGTAAAACCGCTTGCCGTTTAACCCAAGGCGTTCCTGTTTGTATATCGGATTTCCCTTTGATGTTGTCGCTATGCCGATATAAGCAATGAGCATAGGAAGCAAAAGAAGTAGGATACCTATCATAGAAACTGTAATATCAAAAAGCCGTTTTACAAAGGCATATACAGGCTTTGACGGAAGCTCCGTTATTTTCTCCACGTCATATTCAATATCCGGCCGATCAAACGGCATTATAACCTTATTTGTATTTAAGGCGGTTTCTGTAATCTTCATAGTTTCCATTTCGTATCACTTCGATTCTTCCTTTATATGTTTTTTTAATAGCATAAAGCTGTTTTCCGCTTGCAGCTCATATGCCTTATCAATTTTAAAATCAACTCTTTCGCAGTTTAAAAACTCTATTATACTTTCTGTATCTATATCGGATATGTCGCATCCCTTAACGGGGTATTGCATATCGGATATCAGATTTCGCATTTTGTTACGATAGATTATCGGATAAAAATCTATATTCATTTTCATTGCAAGCACAGCTGAGTGAAATCTTGCGCCTACTATTTTTGAGCATGAAGCATATGCATTTAATATTTCTCCGTGACTGCCGTGCTTTACAATCTCCGCCATATCCCTATACTTCATCATAGATTTTACACATTCACAGGCAAACACATCATCTTCCGTTCCTGTATCAAAAGCCATAAGCACAACGTTCTTTCCGGTTGTTTGTATCCAAAAATCCGCAATCTTTGCCATAGCCTTATAATAGGCGTTATCAGTGCTGTCATCGCTTCGGTGCATAAGTGCAATACCGAGCTTATTATCAGAAGTTTTTTCGGGCAGCCACGAATGCGGAAAGGAAAACAGGATATCCGGCATATGTACAGAGTCCAGCTTAGGACAATTTTTTTTAAACCATTCAAGACTTCTTTTGTCGCGGCAGATTATGTATTTGAATTTCTTCAACTTTTGGATAACCAGCCATTCTGATAATCTGCTTTTAAAGGGTTCGATGTTACAGCCTATACAGTAATCCGCTATATGCTTTGATGTCAAAAACCAAAGGATTTCATACTTTAATACCTGTCTTGAGTTAACCATAAAACCCGAACCCGTCACCATAAGCTTGGGCAAATTCCGTATTTCATCAGTTTCTTTTACTTTTACGTTGCTTTCTTCAAGCACAATGGGCGATATCATGCAACGCTTGTCTATATAAAAATCATATTCCGGCATATTATGTATGACGATTTTCTGCATATAGTCATCGCCGAAGTTACTGTCAAAGTAACCGCATAATTTGAGTTTTATATTATTCATCGTCGGTATCCTTTTTTCTTAAATACATTAAAAGAACGCTTAATACAACGCCCAGCATCAGAGCTAAAATAATGCTTACCGCATAATAGAACACTGTGCTTGTTGATTTGTGGGACACAACTCCCGAAATACATTCAATGCTTTTTGCTGATTTGTATGTATTGTAATCCTCTATTGTACTCTTGGTAAGCGCATATAAATTGTTGTATTTCTCACAGGTGTCTGCCAATCTCTTTTCAAGCTCGTCTTGCAGTTCTTTGTTTGAAAAACCATCCGGGAAACTGTTTATATCATTTTCGTAACGCTGTTTATCAATATCTGCGTTTAATGAGTCGGTACGGTATTTAACATAATCCAAAACAAGATTGTCGTATACCGATTTTGTCTGAGCATATACCTTGTCACGCTCAACATTTTCACGCACCTGTGAGCTCTCGCTGTTCTCATCTTCATTTCTGTTGTTTTTATCCCATAAATACTGCTCGTTTTTTTCGGAATAAACGCTCATAAGATTTCTTTGCGTTTCCGCTTTTTTATTATTCAGTTCAATATCATACTGCGATTCTGTCGCTTTATTTTGAAGCGAATTTCTCAGATACCAAGCGTTTTTTGTTATACCGTTTTCAACAATCATACGTTCCGCAACAGACAGATCCTGCTCGGACAGTGACTTATATTCTGCTGCCAAGTCCAAAAGTGAATATCCTGTGTGCGGAGAACGGTAATCATTATCCGCAGAAGAAATTCTTGAAAGGTAGTCTATATTGGATTTGATTTTTTCGCGCAGCATATCCACTGTATCGTAATAATCATACTGCATGACAGTTTCACCGGAGAGCTGTGTAATATCGTTGCTATATGTATATTTTCCAACATAAAACAAACGGTACTGACTAATAACAGCACTCAGCATACGCTTTGCGTAATCCTTGCCGACCGGTGATGTATATTTTACAGAGTAATACACTGTGCTTTTTTTCTCATCTTCATTTTTCTCATAATCTGAAAACTTTTCTATCCATGAAGCATATTTCTCCTGCTCGGAGGTCGGGATAATGGGAGTAACCGTAATATTTCGACAAATACCCTCAATATTTGTGTTTTTTAAACCAAGAGCGGATACTGCATTTTTTACAACAAGTGAGCTGTTTATCTCATACGGATTTATCTTTTGTCCGTTTTCGGTCAGACCTTCTTCCGCAGAGTCACATATATATTTTATAATGATTTCTGCTGTATGACTTTCCGTCAATTTTAAACCGATTGAGCAAAGTACAACCGAAAGAGCAATCAAAAATGCAAATATTCTCTTGTGGTCTAATATGCTGCTTATAAAATCACGAATTGACATCGGTATATTTTCCCTCCTTCCAAGCTCTCTTCTTTTTTTGTAAAACAGAGCAGGCAAGCCATAATACATACAGTACCGACGCCCATATTACAGTTATTTTAGCTATTGCAACAGCAGAAGGAATAAGTCCCTGACCGTAACTTATGCTACTTATTTCAACTCCTTCATAGGAAACACTGCTTATATATTCATCATTTACGGCAACAGCTCTCTCACAAAAATCGTTTACTTTTGATATAATCTCCTCACATCTTTTATCGGCAGCTTTTAATATCCAATCCTCGCTGTTTGTGACATTTCCGAATTGACTGATAAGATATTCATAGTAATGCGCATTATTCTCTGCCTCATCACCTGCCAAATTTGCTTTGCTTGCGTCTTCAGTCAAATAATCTATGCCTATTTTTGTTCTATTCATGTAAAACACATTTTCAGAGTCAAGCGCAGGAATAAATACAACCTTAGTTATGCTGGGATCGTATATAGAAATACCGTCTAACATAATTGCATATTCACCGCGACTTCTTACTGCCTGATCATTGTTTGTATTTAATACATATCTGAATTGCTTCAAAAGCTTGTCCCTGTCAGAAGTGATACCGTTTTGAATAACAAAGGATTTATATGAGTCGATATCGTTTTGCATTATTCCGGCAGCTTCATCCTTGAGATCTCCAAAACTCACTCCGTCTTTTGAAACAAACTCTACATCCTCATCGTATCGCTTTCCCAAGTACCGGCTTATGCGGTTTAAGATATTATTTATTTCGCTTGCTCTGTTGAAATAATCAAGCGATTTGGTTTTTGACCAGTCAATATCAAATACTTCGCTTGTTAATACATAGTTGTTTTCATAATACTCTTTGTAGCTGTCCGCCACACATTGCAGTATTTTTGTTTTTGACGGCATTGCTAATTGCTTAAAAACTGCTGCTATTGAAGCAAAAACACCGTCTGCCGCAATTGAGTCTGAAACAATTGAGTATGTTATTGTATATCTTGACGGAAAATATGAATATGTATCATTTCCGTCAAGTACCTTTTGTCTGATTGTGTTAAATGTTCCGTCGGTAGTTATGCCTGTAACGGAAATATGCTTTTTAAGTGTTTCCGGATCTACCTTATTATCAAGCTTATCACAGGCACTCTTTAAAACCTCATCACTCAGCACTTCATAAATCTCGAAAGGAGAACTATCCGGATTGTGTCCGTCCGCTATTTCGGAAAAAGATGCCAAAATGGTTGTGTATGCAGAATTTGAGTTAATTGCTATAACATAAACAGCTGCAACAACCGCAATAATAATTAGGCATATAAGCGAATAGCTGTATGTAGCCTTTGGCATTTTTATCAGACCGTCATCAGCTTCGGATACATTATTCAAATATTCCGCTGTGTCAGCAGCTTCATTATCAACACTATGATTTTCCGTTATTGCTTTGTCATCAAGCTTCATATAGAATCAACCTCCTTTTGGTTATTAGTTATATTTAATGTAAAAGCCGAATATATCAGCAAATTCCAAAATGCCTTAATGCTTGGATTTATCGAAAGGGACATTGCAAGAGCAAGCGTGCCGAGCATTGCAGCAGAAATGTATGCTCGCTTTTTAATATTTCTGAATATCGCAGAAACAGACATAATTACAAAACTTATACAGCCGAACAATCCTTGATTATACAGTGATTGTATAAACTGATTGTGTGCTACCACTTGCACCAACTTTCCGTCTTTCATCATTTCATGATATGAGTTGATGCCCCTTCCGCAAAAAAGTTCCCATGTGGAATTTTTTATTGCATCAAGCATTGAAATCCATATGTCAACTCGTTGTGTACCTCTTGACTCTATGACTTCCGTCAAGC
>CAKSGP010000026.1 GCA_934454745.1 uncultured Clostridia bacterium | reverse complement strand
ATCTCAGGCAGTTCGTATGAAGAAGCTAAGTCAGCAAGGAAGGCTTGATGATGACAAAATCAATGAGATTATGGCAGAAGAAAAAGCCAATCAAAAGGAACGTATAAAGATTCCTACAGAACGTGTTAGAAAATACTTTCCCAAAAGCTTCAGTAATTCTCAGATTGAAGATGCAATCGTCAAAATGTGCGAAGCTCAATACAAAAAGAAACACGCTCCTGAAAGGTAAGGTGTAAAAAATGGCAAAATAGATTAAATTTGATAAATGCTATTTGGTAACAAGACCAAGACAGTATAACGTAAACGGAGTAACCTTTACGGTTACTCCCGTCTATGACGGAAAACAAGGTGTAGACATCAAGAAACAGTTTGAAAAATGTGTACTAAACAATGTAACAGATTTGTATATTGACGATTCAGGCGGTACAATTACATAAGAATTATGTGATTTGACTGCCGGAGAGGAGGACTTAATGCAGTCAAAAAAGAAAATTGAAAGTATTGGCGTAACTGCTCTCTATTGCAGACTGTCCCGTGATGACGGTATGGAAGGCGATAGTAACTCAGTCGCCAATCAAAAGAAATTACTACAGAAATATGCAAAAGAAAATAACTTCGGTAACACAAAGTTTTATGTGGATGACGGATATACAGGAACTAATTTTAACAGACCGGGATTTCAGCAAATGATAGATGACATTGAGTTAGGATACATTACAACAGTAATCGTAAAGGATATGTCACGACTCGGCAGAGATTATCTTCAGGTGGGATATTATACAGATGATTACTTTCCAGAAAAGAATGTCCGATTTATTGCTGTGAACGATTGTGTTGATAGTGCAGACGGAGATAACGAATTAGCCCCCTTCCGCAATGTAATGAATGAAATGTATGCCCGTGATATAAGCCGTAAGGTGCGTTCTTCTCACAGAATCAGAGGCAATGCAGGAGAACCACTATCTCAACCGCCATACGGTTATATGAAATCTCCCGACAATCCAAAGTTTTGGATTATTGATGAAGAAGCTGCACAAGTGGTAAGAAGTGTTTTCAAAATGTGTATTGAGGGTAAGGGCAATGAAACCATTGCACGAATCCTTCAGGAAAACAAAGTGCTTGTACCGATGGCATATTGGCAATTCAAAGGACTTGGCAGAGGTGGTAAGAAAACGCAGAGCAATCCGTATAAGTGGTGCAAAACTACCATTGCGAAAATGCTTGCTCAACAAGAATACTGCGGTGATGTGATTAATTTCAAAACATATTCAAAGAACTTCAAGAACAAAGCTCGTATCCCTAACCCAAAGGAAAGTTGGTCTATCTTCAAGGATGTTCATGAACCTATTATTGAGCGTGAAATGTTTGAACATGTGCAGGAACTTGTAAAGAAGCAAACAAAACGCCGTCCACCCAAAGCAGGTAACGGCGAAAAGAATATGTTTACGGGACTTTTATATTGTGCAGATTGCGGAAGCAAAATGTGGTATCACGTCAGGCATAATAAAGAAACTACATATTTCTTTAGTTGCTCCAATTACAAGGGTGACAGAGGCACTTGCGAAAGTACACATTATATCCGTGCTGATTCTGTTGAAATGATTGTCCGTGCCGAGCTCGAAAAGCTTGCACAGATTGTCACGATGAACGAGGATGCCTTTGCAAATCTTCTGGAAGAAAAGGTTAACAAAGATATTGTTAAGGAACAGAAGCTTATTGAGCAATCCATAGCAAAAGCTACAGCAAGAAGTCAGGATGTTTCAAGGCTTTACGAGAGGGTTTATGAGGATAACGTCAATGGCAAGGTCACAGATGCTTGGTTTATGGAGTTATCTCATAAATACGAGGTTGAGCGTGATGAGCTCAAAAAGAAGATTCTTGAACTCAATCAGCAGCTTACAAGGATAAGCGAAGTACGTGACGGCAAAGAACATTTTCTATCTTGTGTCAGAAGCTTTGCGGAAATGCAGAAAGTAACACCATTACTTCTGCATGAGTTAATTGAGAAAATCGAAGTACACGCAGTAGAGGGTACTGGATTAAACCGCACTCAATCGGTAGTAATACATTATAAGTTCATCGGTGAGCTTGATATGCCGGAGAATTTTGACAAGATAAAAGTCAACACAAGAAAAGGTGTTGAAGTGGAATACTTAAGAACCACCAAAACGGCATAAAAACAAAAAAATCGAGTGTTCATAACTTCATACACGTTATGAACACTCGATATGGTGCGGATAACAGGACTTGAACCTGCAAGGAATTACTTCCACATGGACCTGAACCATGCGCGTCTGCCAATTCCGCCATATCCGCATTATTAAATTTATTTGTGTAAGACAAATCATTGTTACAACCAACTTACAATATTATAACAGAATAAGGCACAAAAATCAAGAGTTTTTTTCTAAAGTATGATTTATTTAAAAAAATCAGTGATAAATGGCAATAAATAAAAGACTTTTCGCTTTTTTTACTTGATATTTTTCGTACAATGCGTTATAATATAATAAAATAGTGTGACTGATAACCAAAAGTGGAAGGAATTGGTATAAATGGATAATATAAAGATGGCAGAACTCCTTTTCGGTTCCGTTGATAAAACGCCCGCTGATTATGAGGCAATGTACCCTAAACGACAATTACCCGAAGGTGCGAAGGTGACACGTTTTGCGCCGTCGCCAACGGGATTTTTGCATTTTGGAAGCCTGTTTGCTGCATTCGTTGCGGCAAATACAGCTGGAAACGACGGCGTGTTCTATCTGAGAATTGAGGACACGGATAAGAAACGTGAGGTTGAAAATGGTGTTATAGGAATGGTAAACGGGCTAAGAGATTTTGGAATAGTTCCCGATGAGGGTGCATTAAACGAAACTGATGAAAAGGGTGAATACGGCCCATATACCCAAAGTAAGAGAAACCATATTTATCACGCATATGTAAAGTCCCTTGTAGAACGAGGACTCGCATATCCGTGCTTTATGACAGAGGAGGAAATAGCAGAGGTCCGTCAGGCGCAGGAGCAGAACAAGGAGTTGCCCGGCATTTACGGAAAGTATGCAAAGTACAGGGATATAACAGTCGAAGAGGCGAAGAAAAGAATAGACAATGGTGACGAATACGTTATCCGCTTGAAATCTCCCGGAAAGCCTGAAGGCAGAATATCCTTTAAGGACGAGATAAGAGGTAAGGTTGAGATGCCCGAAAACATTCTTGACATAGTTCTCCTTAAGAAGGATCATACCCCCACATATCATTTTGCTCACGCAATTGATGATCATTTAATGCACACAACCCATGTAACACGAGGTGATGAATGGCTTTCGTCAGTGCCTATTCATTTACAGCTTTTCTATGTGCTTGGATTTAAAGCACCTAAATATGCACATATTTCGCCGATTATGAAAGAGGATTCAGAAACAGGCGGAAAGCGTAAGCTTTCAAAGCGCAAGGACCCTGAAGCTGCCGTAAGCTTCTATGCAGAGGCAGGATATCCTGCAGGTGCGGTAAATGAGTATCTTATGACCATAGCCAACTCAAACTACGAGGATTGGCGTCGTGCAAATAAGACGGAAAGCATAGAAAAGTTTGGATTTATGCTCTCAAAAATGAGCAAAGCAGGAGCATTATTTGATATAGTTAAGCTTCACGATATATCAAAAACATATATCTCAACAATGACCACTCAGGAGGTCTTTGATGCAGTTACAGCCTGGAGCAGTGAATATGACAGCGAGCTAAACTCACTTATCATGCGTGATACAGAGTATGCAAAGAGCATATTCTCAATAGAGCGTGGTAACAAAAAGCCGAGAAAGGATATAGGTAAATGGTCTGAAATCAAGGACTACATCGCATATTTCTATGACGAGCTTTTTGACGGCGTATTAGGCTGGGCAGATAACGTATCAGATGATGATAAGCGACAGATACTGACAAAGTATCTTGAAAAATATGACCACAATGTACCGGGTGAGGATTGGTTCCCCACAGTTCAGGCACTTGCAGAGGAGCTTGGATTTGCTAAATCACCAAAGGATTTCAAGGCTAATCCCGATATGTATAAAGGCCATGCAGGCGATGTTGCGGGCGTTATAAGAGTAGCGGTAACAGGCAGACTTAATACACCTGACCTATACTCAATAATGCAGACGCTTGGCGAGGAAAAAGTAAAAGAGCGTATAAAGAGTGCAATAGAAAAAATATAACCAACGGAGAATTATAAAATGGAAGAAGTATATTCAAGAAATTTCATTGAGGAGGCAATAGATAAGGATTTGGAGGCAGGTCATTATGATCACGTCCAGACACGATTTCCTCCGGAGCCTAACGGATATCTGCATATAGGTCACGCAAAGGCTATATGTATTGATTTCGGTATGGCAGAAAAATACAACGGCGAGTGTAATCTGCGTCTTGATGATACAAACCCTACAAAAGAGGACGTCGAATACGTTGATTCAATAATGGAGGATATCAAGTGGCTTGGATTCAATTGGAAAAACGTATATTACGCATCTGATTATTTTGACGAGCTACACCGTGCGGCAATCGAGCTTATAAAGAAGGGCAAGGCCTATGTGTGTGATCTTACAGCAGACCAAATAAGAGAATACAGAGGCACCTTGACGGAGCCGGGCAAGAACAGTCCCTATCGTGACCGTTCAATCGAGGAAAACCTTGACTTGTTTAACCGAATGACAAATGGTGAATTCCCTGACGGATCAAAGGTATTGCGTGCAAAGATTGATATGGCATCACCTAATCTTAATATGCGTGATCCTGTTATATACAGAATTTTGCGTGCAACCCACCACCGTACAGGAGATAAGTGGTGCGTATACCCCATGTATGATTTCGCACACCCGATTTCAGATACAGTTGAGGGTGTTACACATTCTCTGTGTTCACTTGAATTTGAGGATCACCGTCCCATATATAATTGGTTCTTGCAAGAGGTCGGCTATCCCGAACCGTCACGTCAGATTGAATTTGCGAGAATGAATCTGAACTACACACTTACATCAAAAAGACGTTGCTTAAAGCTTGTTCAGGACGGAATAGTAAGCGGTTGGGACGATCCGAGAATGTCAACATTGTGCGGTATGCGCCGCAGAGGCTATACTCCTGAATCAATCCGTGATTTCTGCGAGCGTATAGGTGTTGCAAAGGCAAATAGTGTTATTGATTTTGCTATGCTTGAGGCTTGCATAAGAGAGGATTTGAACAAACGTGCACCGCGTGCTATGGCAGTTCTTGACCCAATAAAGCTTGTTGTTGACAATTATCCGGAGGATATGGTTGAAACCTTTGAGGTTGAGGTAAATCCTGAGGATCCGTCAATGGGAACAAGAGAGGTTGAATTTTCAAAGTATCTGTATATTGAGCGTGACGACTTCTTAGAGGAAGCACCCAACAAATACAAGAGAATGGTTCCGGGTAGAGAAATCCGTCTTAAAGGTGCATATTATGTTACAGCAACAGGCTGTGAAAAGGATGCAGACGGAAATGTTACGGTTGTTCATTGTAATTATGCTCCTGATTCAAAGGGTGGAGATACAGAGGATAAACGTAAGGTTAAGGGTACAATCCATTTCGTAAGTGCAAAGAGTGCAGTTGATGCTGAGGTAAGACTCTATGACAGATTGTTTACAGTAGCAAATCCCTCAGATGAAACAGGTGTAGAAAGCTTTACACAGAACATAAATCCCAACAGCGTTGTTATTATGCCTAACGCCAAGATAGAAAGTGGACTAAAGAACGCAAAGGAAGGCGATAAATTCCAGTTTATGCGTCAGGGCTATTTCTGTGTCGACAGAGATTCAACAGAGGATAGGCTTGTATTCAACCGCACAGTAGGACTTAAGGATTCCTGGAGCAAGCAGAATAAATAGAATTGAGAGGATAAGGAAATGATAGATTACAGCGAGTTTTTTGCAGACAGAGTAAAACCTATGAAAGGTTCGGCTATACGTGAAATGTTTAAGCGTATGGCTGATCCGGAGATAATTTCACTTGCCGGCGGCAATCCTGCAGCAGAGCTTTTCCCGTCAGATGAGCTTTCAAAGATTGCAGGTAAAATTCTTATGACAAGCCCAATACCTGCTTTACAGTACGGCACAACCGACGGTCATCCGAAAATGAAGGAATGTGCCATAGAGCGTGCAAAAAAGGTTGGTGCGTATAAGGACACTGATGCGGTTATTATAACAACAGGTGCAAACCAGGGTATAGACCTTACAGCAAAGGCTATTATCAATAAGGGCGATAAAATTATTGTAGAAAGTCCGAGCTTTATCGGAAGTCTTAACGCATTCCGTACCTATGAATGTGAGCTTGTAGGTGTAGATGTTGAGGACGATGGTATGGATATGGCAATGCTTGAGGAAGTACTTAAGGCAAATCCTGATGCAAAGCTGTTATACACGATCCCTACATTCCAAAACCCCACAGGCACAACAATGAGTCTGCTAAAACGTAAGAGATTGCTTGAGCTTGCATCAGAATATAATGTGCTTATAATAGAGGATAACCCATACGGCGATTTGAGATTTAAGGGTGAGGAAATCCCCACTTTAAAATCTCTTGATACAGAGGACCGTGTAATATACTGCGGTTCATTCTCGAAAATTCTATCACCCGGTATGCGTCTTGGATATATAATAGGTCATCCGCAGCTATTAGAAAAGATTGAGATGCTTAAGCAGGTTAACGACGTACATACTCCAATGCTTACTCAGCTTATGTGTGTACAGTTTATGAAAAAATACAACATTGACACATATATAGAAAAAAACAGAAAGCTATATAAGGAAAAGTGCGATTGTATGATAGCCGCTATCCACGAATACTTCCCTAAGGGAAAGGTTACGTGGACTGAGCCTGACGGTGGTATATTCTTATGGTGTAAGTGCCCAAGTATCACAGATGTATCCGTAATAGTGGATAAAGCACTTGAGAAAAAGGTAGCAATCGTGCCGGGAAGCAACTTTGCAATCGACCAGAAGCTTCCCTCAAATCAGTTCAGACTGAACTTTTCATCAGCCTCAAAGGAAAACATAACCGAGGCAATCCGCCGTTTGGGCGAGGTTTTAACAGAATTGCTATAAATCTAACGCTAAGGAGAATAGAAAATGGAACAGAATATTACGGCACAGGAGCCGAAAAAACGTATTTTTTCGGGCGTACAGCCATCGGGAAACATTACCCTTGGCAACTATCTTGGTGCAATAAAGAACTGGGTAAGCCTTCAGGATGATTACGAATGTATTTTTGCAATGATGGATTTGCATACAATAACCGTAAGACAGACTCCTGCAGAGCTTCGTAAACGTACCCTTGAACTCCTGGCACTTTACATTGCCTGCGGACTAGACCCAAAGAAGTGTACTTTATTTATACAGTCACATAACAGTGCACACGCTGAGCTTGCCTGGGTGCTTAATTGCTACACATATATGGGCGAGCTACAAAGAATGACACAGTTTAAAGACAAGAGTGCACGTCACGCAGACAACATAAATGCAGGATTATTCACATACCCTGTGCTTATGGCATCAGATATTTTATTGTACAATACGGACCTTGTACCGGTTGGAAAGGACCAGATGCAGCATATTGAAATATGCCGTGATATTGCACAGCGTTTCAATGCACTTTACGGCGATGTATTCAAAATCCCCGAGGGCTTGCTTGTTAAGTCAGGTGCAAAAATAATGAGCCTGACAGAGCCTACAAAAAAAATGTCAAAATCAGACCCGAATCCGAAGGCATTCATTTCAATGATGGATGATTTTAACGTAATCTCAAAGAAAATAAAGGGTGCTGTAACCGACAGTGAGGGAGTAATAGAGTATCGTCCTGATGATGATACAAAGGCAGGAATTAATAATCTTTTGAGTATTATGGCTGTTATGACCGACAGCACCCCCAAGAATGTAGCAAAGAGCTTTGAGGGACAGGGCTACGGAGTATTCAAGAGTGCGGTTGCCGATGCAGTAGTTGAGGTAATCCGTCCTATACGTGAGGAGTACGACAGAATAGTCAAGGATAAGGCATATCTTGTCGATATTTATAAAAACGGTGCTGAATCTGCACACCGTCTGGCAAACAGAACATTGAAAAAGGTTTATAAAAAGGTCGGATTTATTGTAGAATAACCTTTTTAACTGACTGACTATACACATCAGAAAGGAAAATGTACAATGGACTACGCGAATATGATATTTGCGTTTGTAATAGCTTTTATATTTACATTCGCAACAACACCCTTGGTACGCAGATTTGCATATAAAATAGGTGCAGTTGATGTACCGAAAGATAAACGGCGTGTGCATAAGCGCCCTACGCCGAGAATAGGCGGTCTTGCCATAATATTTGGATTTATGGTTGCAATATTGAGCTTTAATGATAACTGGTCTAAGGAATTTGTTTCAATTCTTTTTGGTGCGGGAATTTTGGGAATACTCGGAGTAATAGACGATTGCAAAAATCTTGATGCAAAACTGAAATTTGTTGTTCAGATACTTGCCGCATTAATAGTAGTGCTTTACGGCGATATACGAATATCGGTCATTTCAAATCCGAATATATTCAGTCAGTCGCCTTTTGCGGTCCTTCCTCCGTGGCTATCCATAACAGTTACTGTTTTATGGATTGTGTTTATGACAAATGCCGTAAACTTTATCGACGGACTTGATGGACTTGCCGCGGGTGTATCTGCTATAATGTCTATGTCATTGGTGTTCATTGCAATAACATATCACGAATACGGAATTGCACTTATGGGCCTGGCACTTATGGGTTCCTGCTTCGGTTTTCTGCCCTTTAATTTTAACCCTGCCAAAATATTTATGGGCGATACCGGTTCAATGTTTTTGGGGTATATGCTTGCAGTACTGTCAGTTCAGGGAATGTTTAAGAGTTATGCGGTAATATCCTTTGCAGTTCCCATTATAATGCTTGGCTTGCCCCTTTTTGATGCAATGTTTGCAATGCTACGCAGAATTCTTACAGGCAAAAATCCTATGACTGCCGACCGCGGTCATCTTCATCACAGAATTTACGATATGGGCTTTTCCCAGAAACAGACAGTATTTATTCTCTATGCAATCAGCGGAGTGCTTGGTATAACATCAATACTTCTTGCAGAACAGAGATTTTTAAGAGCAATGCTGCTTTTAATATGTGTTTTGATATTCTTGTTAATAGCTACTATGATGGGCAAAAACAGCTTTGTGCATAAGACAGATACAGACTCTCAACTTCAGGAAAGCGAGGCAGATGAAAATGAATAAAGTAAGGGTAATGGCAGTATTCGGCACACGTCCGGAGGCGATTAAAATGTGTCCTCTTGTACTTGAAATGCAAAAGTATGAAAATATAGAGCCTATCGTATGTGTAACGGCACAGCACAGAGAAATGCTTGATCAGGTTCTTGATATATTCGGCATAAAGCCTGATTATGATCTTGATATTATGAAAACAAGACAGAGCCTTGCAGGAATTACTACACGTGTTCTTGAGGGTATGGAGGAAGTGTTCAAGAAAGAACGTCCAGATATAGTTCTTGTTCACGGCGACACATCAACAAGCTTTGTTGCGGCACTGGCAGCATTCTATGAGCAAATCCCGGTAGGTCACGTTGAGGCAGGTCTTAGAACCTATGATATTTACAGTCCCTTCCCGGAGGAAATGAACCGTCAGCTTACAGGCCGTATTGCAAAGCTCCATTTCTCGCCTACACAGCGTAATTATGATAATCTTATAAAAGAAAATATTAACAGTGAGAAAATATATATAACAGGTAACACAGTAATTGATGCGCTAAAGACAACGGTAAAAGATGATTATGAATTTGAAAATGAATTTTTAAGAAACATTGATTTTGAGAACAGACGTGTTATAGTAGTAACAGCACACCGCAGAGAAAACCTTGGTGAGCCGCTTCGCAATATATGCACAGCAATCGCCGAAATAATTGATGAATATGAGGATACAGAGGTTATCTACCCTGTTCATTTAAATCCTGCTGTCCGTGAAGTTGCTTGGGAGATACTTGGTGATAAGGACAGAGTACATCTTATTGATCCTCTTGACGTTATGGAATTGCATAACGCAATTGCACGTAGCTTTATGGTTATGACAGACTCAGGCGGTATACAGGAGGAGGCTCCTGCACTTGCAAAGCCTGTGCTCGTGCTTCGCCGCGAAACGGAGCGACCTGAGGCTGTCAGTGCAGGAACGGTAAAGATTGCAGGAGTTGATAAAGACGTTATAAAAACTCTTGCAAAGGAGCTTCTTGACAGTCCTGATGAGTACAATAAAATGGCTCAGGCGGCGAATCCTTACGGTGACGGCGATGCATCAAGACGTACTTGTGAAGCAATTTTGTATGAGTTTGGCTTATCCGATAATAAACCTGACAGATTTAATTAAATATTTGACGGAGAGAATAAGATGTAAAAATTTGAGTTTTTTACATCTTATTTTTGTGAGGGGTTG
>CAKSGP010000025.1 GCA_934454745.1 uncultured Clostridia bacterium | reverse complement strand
CATAACCACGGATATTCGCTTTAACGGTGTTTTCTTTCTCTTAACCGCATTATCCGTTTCATCTTCAAATACCGCTTTGTTTTTCTTAATAATGGCGGCATTGATAACTTCAATCAGGGACGAAACAACAGGAAGAGCAAAAAATACAATCAGCATCGCCCTGAAAAACGGAATTGCCGCATAAAAATCTTTGAAGTCATTGCTCCTAACATAAATCAGAGTGCTTATTTTGTCCGCAAGAGCTTGCACAAACTTTGCGGAGAAATATTTTATGGCGCTGTTAATTTCAAAGCAATGCGGCAATTTATCCCAAATTGCAACTGTAATACAGATAACAAGCTGAGATACAAGCATCAGTATTGCTGTTTTTTGCTGCAAATTAACAATCCGTTTTTCCGATTTTCTTTTAAAGAAAAGCTTTATTCCGGCAACAGCGGTAATAAATATTGCAATTCGCAGGATGATTACCAAAGGAGACGGCATCTGTACTATAAAATTACTGAAAAAATTGTCGCCGTATTCCAAAGTGCTTATAAACGCCGAGAATATATTCTGACACATAAATATCGCAAACATTAAGCACTGCAAAATTCCTGAAATCAGCCATATTACAGACGAAGCCTTTTCTCTTTTCAATACCCCTCTTTTAATGTTTTTCGCCCTTTGGCACTGCAAATATTTTTGCATATCGGCTGTTGTGTGCTGTTTATCATATTGTGCAGCAGCAAAATCAGCCGAAGCTGTATTCATATCCGCATTTGCGCCCTGTGCGGCATTCACACTCTGAGGCGTATTTGCGCTATGCTCAGCATTCACATTACCTGTCTGCCCTTTTTCAAAAGTCTGCCCGCAATGCACGCAAAACTTATTTTCTTCCGTATTTTCTTTTCCGCATTTTTGACAAATCATATTAATTACCTCCGGCATTTTCGCCTGCATTTTTCGCATACTGCATATTATATTTTTGCTCAATTTCGACAAACTGCATTTCGTTGGTTATAACAAAATTTCTTATTATAAATGCATAAATCGACACCGCAATGCCGATAAGACCGCCGAAGAAAATATTGTAAATAAGAATACCCACACAGCCGCCGATAGGCGAAAATCTGCTTAATATTCCGACGGGGCATATTAACACGTCTGCGCTGAGTTTAAAGTTCTGAACGCTGACAACTGTGTTTAAAGCGGCAACAAGCAATACGAATATTCCGTATACGATAAGACCCGTGCCGTCATAGGCGTCTGCGCCGGCGATTATAAACCAAAATCCCATAAGATACTGTATACAGGCTATTACAATCGCCAGAATCGCCTGGATTTTAATTTTTTCGGAAAGCTGCTGAAGAATGTTTTTTACCGGCGGATAAAACCTTGTCTGATACTGCGTCTGATAAGACGGCTGATACGTTTGCTGATACTGCGTTTGCTGCTGATTTTGCTGATTTTGCTGATTTTGCGCACCCTCTGCGCCCACGGCTTTTCCGCAGCCCGGACAGAACATTGCTCCGTCACTCAGCCGGCTGCCGCATTTTGGACAAAATGACATAAAAATTTCTCCTCTCTTTTTTTGCATACTTTACAACAAAGTTTGTCAAAATATACTCTATATATAGAGCATATATTATTGTACTCTATTTATCGACAATTGTCAATACTAAGAGTATATTTTACCATTATAAAGTAGGAGGAATTATGATATGATTTCTTATGAACCGCTTTATAAAACCATGAAAGAAAAAGGCATTTCCACGTACAGACTTATTAACGACTTCGGCGTAAGCAGAAGCCTTCTTGACAGACTTAAGCACAACAAACCGATAAGCACGCAGACTCTTGATGATTTATGTTCTTATCTTGACTGCAAAGTGGAGGAAATTCTGGTCTATAAAAAGAAATAAAACGCTCGTGCAAGTGCAAATAACAGGCTGCAAATTCCGAAAAGATTATATTTTGTCAAAGAAATTTATCACAAATTATAATAATTTGCAAAAAAATAAGGACTTTCAAAAAGTTTGAAAGTCCCTTGTTTTAAGTGCTAAATCACCCCCTGCGCCGTAAAGCGCTCACACGCAAAAAGGTGGCAGCAACCGAGAGCCATCGCGAGTGCGCTTGCAAGCCAGCAGGCGAACCGAGCGTGCCTTTTTGCGAAAGAGGAGGAAGCAAGGAAGCGGGTGACTGATTTTTTTATGAAATAAAAAAATCGGAATGTAGCGAAGTCCGTTGCAAGCCGAATAATCCTAACTGAAAAATTTCCTTGCGCCGTAAGGCGCCTGCTCGCAAAAAGGTGGCAGCAACCGGGAGCCATCGTGAGTGCGCTTGCAAACGAACGGGCGAACCGAGCGTGCCTTTTTGCAAAAGAGGAGGAAGCATTGGAGCGGGCGAATGTTTTTCTGCACAGAAAAACGGAGCAAAGCGAACTTTGCTCCGACGTGGTTGCGGGGGCCGGATTTGAACCAACGACCTTCGGGTTATGAGCAACTTATCGGACATATTTTTTTATATTGTTTTTTATTAAATCCCTTTAGCTTGTATAATGACCTATATAGTTGTTTTTAAAATTTGTTATGTGATATTAAGTGTTTTTGTTGTCATTATAAGTCTCGTTATAAGTCTTAACTTGCAACGTAATCAGCTATTAGATTCATAGCTTCGCTTTGCAATTCAGGAACTACATGCTGGTATGTATCCATAGTAATTTGAACGTTTGCGTGTCCTAAAATTTTGCTGACAACTTTAATCGAAATATTTGCTTCCAATGCTCTTGAAGCAAACGTATGCCGTAATGCGTGGAATTTATAATGTTTTAATCCAGCCATTTTTAAAAATTTCATATACTTGTCCCTAAGCGTTGACGGGTCTATAATGTTCCCGTCCTCACGAGCAAATACTAAATCTAAATCATTATATGATTTTCCCCACTTTTTCTTTTGTTCATCCTGTATGATTTTGTAATTTTTAAGTTTACTTGCTAATATGTTATCCATACTTACAATGCGTTGTGAGGAATTTGTCTTTGTATAGTTGTATATATCAAGCTTTGTTTTCGCCTTTGCATTAAGACTGTAATCGTGTAAACGTGATACCTGTTTGGAAATTGAAATTTTATGCTGCTCAAAATTTATATCCTTCCAAGTGATACCGAGCAGCTCACCACACCTTAATCCTGTATGGAGTGCTGTTATAATAGCCATACCGTATGATGAATTATCACAAGCCGCTATAAGTGATTTCTGCTCTTGTTTTGTAAGTATTTCTACCTCTTTTTTTGCACCGTTTGTGCTTTTTAACGTAGGAACTTTTGCTATAGAGGCAGGATTTTTAGTAATGTATTCATTTTCATATGCGCACTGTAAAGCCTTATGAAGACATAAAGCAACATTGCTTACAGTTTTGACACTCAATCCTCCTTTTTTGTCTGCTCTGCCTTCCGTTAAAAGCTTTTCGTACATGTTTTCAATGTCAGTTTTCTTTAGGGCACTTAATTTTATACCACCCAAATAAGGAATCAGCTGGTGTTTTACGTAACCTTCATAGCTGATACGTGTTGATATTTTTACATTTTTGGCAACATAGTCATCAAGCCAGCGTAATAACCATTCTTTCAACGTTCCTTTGCATATGTTTTCAGGCTGACTTGCCTTTTGATTTGATATATAATCAGCAAGTTTCTTTGATACATCATCACGTTTTTTGCTCGAAAAAGTTTTAAATTTCGGTTTTCCTTTTTCATTATAGCCTGTCATAATGCGTGCTTCCCAACGACCATCTTTAAGTTTATGTATACAGCCTTCGCCGTTTCCTCTTTTTCTTGACATTAAAAATAAATACCTCCAAACCTTATTTTTTTATTTTCTTCTGAAACAAACTTGTAGAATGTATTTGCCTTTAGGCCTAAAATGTCCATAGCTTTAACGGCAGTAATGTCTCTTTTCTGCCACATTTTATATACACTTTCCCAATTATTGGGTTTAATTGCTTTTGGTCTGCCTGTGGGACGACCTGTTCGCAATGATACTTTCTTTCCGTCTACAACAGGCATAACGTCTATTCCTTGTCTTTGACGCTTTCGTATATTTTCACGTTCTTTTTGTGCGGTATAGCATAGTATCTGCAATACTAAGTCTGCAATGAATCTTCTGTCAAGATTTTGCGAAGATATGCTTGTATCTAATAAAGGCATATCCAAAATTTTTATATCAGCACACGCAATCTGCGTTATGTAATGCCATTCTTTTTGAATTTCAACATAATTTCTTCCTAAACGGTCTAAAGATGTGATGACAATTAAATCACCTTCTCTTATTCTGTTAATCAGAGCTTTGTAACTGTCACGTTCAAAATTTTTTCCGCTTATTTTGTCAATATAAATGTTTCGCTCGTCTATACCGCAGCTTTTTAATTCTTCAATTTGACGCATTTCGTTTTGGTCGGAACTTGATACTCTTGCATAACCGAATACCAAAGTTTTCATTTTACAAACACTCCTTTTAAAATGTTGAACGTTATTATAGGATAACTCTTTATAAAAGTCAACCTGATTTTTAAAATGTTTATAAATTGTTTTTCGTCCTTTACAAACACAATAATCAAAAAAATAATAAGAAAAAAAATTATTTGAAAAAGTGTACTTTTACAAACATCTAAAATTATAGCCGTCGTTATGTGTTGACGGCTATAATTTCAAATGCCGTTTTATCTTTCGAAGATAACAAGATTTTGCAGCATAATTTCTATCATAGCTTTGCAAAATGTAAGGTCCGCAATAAGCAATGAATCCTTTGTTTCTTTAATATCGTCGCTTATTTTTTTTAGCTTGTCGCTTATATCCTTGCATTGTTCTGCGACAAAACCTTTCTCAATTAATCTTGCTGCTTCGTCGTAAGTTGTAAGTATTTTCATAACAATCATCCTTTACAATATAATATCAAAGACAAAATTTGCCTTTCGTAAATATTGTATTTTAAACATACCTACAAACACTTTGATATTACAAGCGTTTCTGATAACACCAGATTATATAATCAAGTTGTCTTACTGTAATATCAATATTTCTATTATTTAAATCTTTCACGACACTTTCCATAAACCATTGTGCTTCAAGCTGATTTATAGTATATCCTTCAATATTGCTGAAAAAGTTTATAATATGCCTGTCGGGTTTGCAAAATTTTTCGCAACCGCAAAGCATAAAAAAATATTTAACCGCTGCTTCGCCCTGCCCCTTAACAGATTTAAGCTTATTTTCAAGCTTTTTTAAATCTGCTTCCTTAATATCATCAAAGTTTTCTATGTTGTTTTCCTTTAGTATTTCAGCCCATTTTAAAACCGCATACGATTTTAAATTACTGTTTATGCCGGCAGTTTTATTGTTCGACATCAAAATACCACTTGCAAACTTTTCACAGCCCTGCACGTTGATGTTTTTAATCAAATCGGATATTGTATGTATACTTCCGCAATCTTGTCTGTATTTTGCAACACCGTAATATTTGCAATAGCGGTCAACAATTTTCTTAACGGTATTATAATTAAGTCTGATGGAGTAAATGGCGTCTATAACGGCAAGCGGCAGACAACTGTAATTGTATTCTTTACCCAACGCAATGTTTAAAAAACTTAACTTGTCAAGGCATAAATCCGTTAATGACTTTTTCATTATAAGTACTCCTTTGTATGTTTTCGTATTAGACCGCATTTTTCCGGCGAGAGATTGTGTTAGTTATTTTCTGTTATTATTCTAAATGCCTTAGCTGAATTATCGTAGAAGATAATATTATCATTTGATATAATAAGTTTCATTTCAACAGAAGAGAAGCTTATTCCTTTTTTATCTGAAATTTCGATATCGTCAATGTTAATTTTATTTAATTCTTTGCCACTATAATTACGAATTTTTATAGAATAATCTCCAAAATAAATAACTTTATCTGCTGTTACAGCTGCAGCGTTAACAAATTCATTTGTTACATTCCAGAGTTCTTCTGCATCTGAGAAATTAAAGCTCATAAGTGCTGCATACTTTTCGTTACTTCCCCAATAACTTTTTGAAAGATAGAATATCTTATTGCCTTTTTCAAGGTATATCTGAGAAGGATAAAGAGCTATGCCTGTGTTTACAATGCCATAACTTATACTATCATCTTCTGTATAATCAGATGAGTCTATAATGCGATTATCATTTTCGCTAGGATATTTTGTATTTTCTGCTGCTATGAAATCGCCATTTTCTAAAACACCTTTAATACGTAGCCAAGGAAAATTATCTGTAAGTTTTTCGATCTTTCCGTCTTCTTTAATCAAATATAAATACGAATTATTAACATTGCCTGCTGAATTGATTTTATTGTACTTTCCTGCTACTAGCAATCCGCTGCGGGTGTTATCCCAGCAAATACTTACAATTTCAAAGTCTGATAAGGTCATTTCGTCATTATCTATTTCAAAATCATCAGTATTTGCTAACGATTCTTCATCTCCGCTGTTTATGCCAACGCTATATATTTTGCTGCCGTTTGTATAATAAATCGTTTCGCCGTCATCTGTAAAACTTGTTACGCCTTTTGCTTTTACTAAAGTATCAACAACATAAGGTTTTTTAACAGGTTCAGGTTCTTTTTCGGGCTCTTCATCTTTTGGATCTTCTTTTACAACGTCATCATTTTTTGTGTTGTCTTTCTTTGTGTTTTCTGTTTTGCTTGGGGTTTTTGTTTCTTCTTCAGGTTCTTGATATTTCGGCTCGGCTTGTTTTACATAGTCGCTGTCGCTTTTTCTTGAATCATCTACTTTGATTTCTGTTTTAGGCGAGGTTTCTGTTACTTTATCTGCATTACCGAGTTTAAATGCTCTATACATAAGCGTTGCCGCTTCTGCCCTTGTTAATGTGTCTTGTCCTCTGAATGTGTTATCTTCAAAACCTGTTATCAAATTGTTTTTAATAGCTACTGCAACATAGCCTTTTGCGTAATTTGAAATGCTGTCGTTATCTCTGAAATTTAGGTAACTGTAATCTACATCAGAGGTATTATAGCCTTTAAGTTTTACCATAGCTACTGTAACATCTTCTCTTGTTGCAGCCTGGTCGGGACGGTATGAGCCGTCTGTATAAGCAAGAAGATAATTACTTGCTGCATTGATGTACTTATTAGCCCAATGACCTTGTGTGTCTGTGAAATAAACTTTGTTATCGTTTGCTTGTAAGCCTGCAGCATCTACCATCATTTTTGCCCATTCAGATCTTGATACTGTAGCTTCGGGTTTAAATGAACCATCTTCATATCCTTTTATTACTCCTCGTTCTGCAAGGTCTGCGATGTATTCAAATCCCCAATACGTTTTTGGTACATCCCAGAATTTTTGTGCGTAGTCTTTTGCAAGTGCTACATTTGTACTTAGCAGCATTAAAGCCGCTAAAATTGCCGCCGTTAGTTTCTTCATAATTATTACTCCTTTATATAAATTGATTAGACTAAAATCATATAGCCTTTAAAATTGGCAATATCGTTTTCTATAAAATTAAATCTTCTTATCACCAGCCAATATATATTTTTGCATTCAATTTTTATCTGCTATAAAATTTTCTCATCTCAAGCATTTTAGATATTATGTAACTAATCATCTTTAAGTTTAAAACTGACAAAAACTTCAGGACTAACGTTTAACGCATAACAAATTGCTCTTAAATCTTCGGCATACATTTTTCTTTTGCCGTTCATCATAGCACTGAATGTTGATGTAGACATATTACATTTTCTTGCTACGGTATTCTGTTTTATTCCGTATTCAATTAAATATGCTTTTACTTTTTGATAAACAAGCATAACAGCAACACCTCTTTGCTTTTACAGATATTCTGTATGATATATAATTATATATCAGAAATACTGTAATTGTCAACTTATTTTTCAATATTTTCTGAATTTTTAATTGACTTTTACAAATTTTCTGTGTATACTTGTGGAAAAAGGGGGTACTTTAATGAGCTATCAAATTGGCAAACGAATTTGTAAATTTCGTAAAATGAAAAATATCTCACAAAAGGAACTTGCTGAAATGCTCAAAGTATCGTCAAGTCGAATTTCAAATTGGGAACAAGGTATAAATCGCCCTGATGTTGATATACTTGCAGATATTTGTACTGCCCTTGATGTATCGCCGAGTGAACTATTAAATATCACACTTACAAGTAACGAGTATTCTGAAAATGAACGCAATCTCATCAATGCTTATCGCAGTCATAAAGATATGCAGCATGCAGTAAATGTTTTGCTGGGAATAGACAAAGTATAGATAATTATTGAATTTTCATTGTCTGCTAAGATTATTTAATTTAATATATTCTTTTCAATATATGGATTATAAATTTCTTATCGCCTAAAAATGAAAGTCTGACGACATAGCAAATAAGCATTATTAGTAAATTTAGCTCTCATTTGGGCATTGATTTGTTTAAATATAATTCTCGAGTTATATAATAATATATTAAATAGAAAACTTTGACGGATTCTCATAAGTTTCATATCGTATACGATTCAAAACTCTGTCGTTTTTTTCATCTATCACTACTATGTCACTTTCATTTAATTTTTTATAATCTTTAAGAGCATTAACTAAATCGCCTCTTTGCACAGTCACTGTTTTAGGATAGACAATGCCTGACGATTTAGAAAATATTCTTGCCCCGATAGGATAATACTTCCACCTATCAGACTTTTTTGTCATTTTTGTTTTATATCCGCCAGTATGGTTAAAACGTCCTCCTAAATACAAAGCAAGTCCTATGGTATCATATACTTGCTGAATTTTTACAGACCCATGCTTCCAACAATCTTCAACTTTGCCCTTTGTCATTCGAAAGTACCTACAATTAGAAGATTTTATTAAAACGTGAAAATGCCACGAACCGCTTTCCTGTGCTTCTATAACTTTCAAATATTCAATTTTTATTTCGCCCATTCGGTATTTAAACTTATCTATAAAAGCCGCAAAATCGTTGTTTGCTTTATTAAAATCGTCCATATGGTACGAATACGTAAGCGTTATATAAAAACTTTCTTGCTCCGCAAAATTATTTAATACCAGGCTATATATGTTTTTCATAGAACGCTTAACAGACTTAGTATTGTCATTTTTAGCATTATTGTCGTTGTATGTGAGTATCTCGCCAGTTTCTGTATCTATATAATTATTCTTTGAATATCTTCTGTACCGTAATAGTGGGCTTGTCCTGGCAATTCCTGATGTTGAGGTCACAGTATCAATACAGTTTTTGTAAAATGTTACCTTTGTAATAGCGTTGTTGGGCAGCGGCTTGTTATTGCCGCTGCTCTTAACACTGATGTTTGACATTATTCTGCCTCCTTATTTTTTTTAGTTTAAATTTACAGAATAAAACATTCTGAATTAAATATTAGGCGTATTAACGCTTATCCATTGTTCCAATTTTTCAATCGGAACAACAATTCGCTTGCCTATTTTTAGGGCTGGAAAGCCCTTTGAATGCACAAGTTGATATGCACTGTTTAAGCCAATACCTAAACATGCGGCAACTTCTTTGACGTTTAACGTCCTACATTCTGGTAACATCAAAATCACCTCCTCCGTTGACTTTGATCCCATTATATGATATAATTGGTTTATATAAAATGCCAAAGTGTCTACTAATCCGTAAACTTAGGAGGAATTTTATATGAAATCAAAAAATAATATTGTGTTGTCCCAAAATGAATCAACAGATTTTCCAAATTTGCCATTCAGAATAGTGTTTGAAACATTTAACTTCGATAACTATGATGAGAAATTTTCAGATATTATTTTTAAGAATGATTCTCAACGTGTCATATATAACACTTCGGTTATATTTGCAAGACCCAATTTTGAAAGCAGTCAAGGAAATAAAACACTTTCTATTAATATAATGAAAAGAGTTGAAAATACTAATAAGTATCTTGTTGATTTATTAAATTTAAGATCAGATTTATCAACTGACTTATTTAATGAAATTACTAATATAGAGAGATTGCTGGATGATAAGCTGGCGGTTATAAATGCAATAGCATCAAAACCTATACCTGATAAAGATATAAATAATATAATCAAATGGTGTATTAAAAATGGCTACCCATATTCACAAAGCAATAAATCGTTAGAATACTATTCAACAGGAGCGACAGAGAAAATTGATAATAAAATAGAGTATACTATTAAAAATACACTTATAAAACCAAATGTTGAATATAAATTTAGTTTGTGGGAATTTTTAATAGATTTGCATATTTTGTGCTTAGTATTTATTCTTATAAATAAAACAAAAAACCCAGACTACTATATATGTAGACATTTGGAAAAACAATATGGTAGCTATTTAATAAAGTACAATGCAGAAAAACGATTAGATTTAATTACTAAAATATTTTCAAGGGCAAGATTAATTGCTGTTCCTAATTTTTGCAATATAAAAAATGAGGAAATATTTGAAGTTAATAAAACAACAAGTTTTGAACCAATAATATTCTATACAGATAATGCTTTTGATTTAGCTTTATACATAGCATATTTTAGTACAATGTCTGAATATAACTCGATAAAACTATGTCCTTGTTGTTTTAAATACTTTGTACCGAAGAGGCGGAATCAAAAATATTGCTATGAAGGTCGGTCAGAGAAAAAAATAGGGAAGTGTTATCCTCAGCTCGTATATAAAAGGAAGCAAGCAGAGAAAAAAGCAAATCATAAAAATGAGACATAATTTTTTAAATAAAATTATGTCTTACCTATAAGAATTATATTTTATTAAATAAAATTATCGTCATTATAAGACTTATTATAAGTTTTCGCAAAAAAACAAGGACTTTCAAAATACTTGAAAGTCCCTTAA
>CAKSGP010000024.1 GCA_934454745.1 uncultured Clostridia bacterium | reverse complement strand
AATTAATATAACGCCTAAAATTACTGTCATTTATACCACTCCTTTTCCGTTATCTGCCAAGAAAGATTCCGCCTTGACCGTCTATTACAGGTGCTACCGAACCCTCATATACCGGGATTTCATAGCTTATTGAAGCATCTGTAAATTGATTAAACAGCTGTTCCATAATAAGTGACTGCGTTACTGCCCAGGCTATATCTCCCGCGTAGAGATGTGTTGCCGGATTATCCGGATTCCAGCGCATTTTATACAGTGTATTCTGTCTGACCTTTGAGGCATTAATATAGTTACGGCTTATCCATTCAGCACCGCCCATTATAGCCTTTTCAGGAGTTGTCCAACTCTCGCTGTATGCTTTCTTTGAGCCTGTTTCTACTGCATCGCTGTCATATGCACCTATCCCGAACATATTATATACACGAATACCGTTATAGTTAACACCTGTCGCAAGCTGTGACGTTCCGTAGCCTGTTTCAAGACAAGCGTGAGCGACAAGATATAATTCGCTGACATTATACTGTCTTGCTGCGGCGATAAATGTATCTGCTTTTCCGCTTAGGATTCCCTTACCCTCAAGGAATTTTGCAAGCCTGTCACGACTTATTCCGTTATAATGGGATAAATCCATAAACTGGTACTTATATCCGCCCTGTGAAAATTCGTTAGGATCAAGATATTGCTTTGTCCGCGACTTATCGGCAGACTTAAGACCGCTACCGTCGTTATAAACAGGATTTGTTTGCATTTGCTTCTGCGCCATTTCATCAAGTGTCATATCATAAGCAACATATGTAACACCGCCTACCGTATAGCCTGAATTACCTGAGGGCACAGATGAGGACTGTGACGGCTTAACAGTAATATCAAAGCTGTCTGACACTCCGTCACTTGATATTGCATATACTGTTGCTGTTCCAGCATTTTTTGCCTTAACCTGTCCGTTTTTCGTAACAGTGATAATCGATGGATCCGAGCTCTGCCAGGATATATGCTTATTTCGGGCATTCTGAGGCGCAACGGAAACAAAAAGCCTTAATGACTCGCCTCTATTAAGCTCTGTTTTATCTTTATTTAATATATTGACCTGCTCAACTTTAATGGTTTCATTTATTACATTTACAAAGCATTTTGCAGTATAATCACCGTCTGCCGTTGTTGCAACAACCTCGGTCATACCTGTTGATTTAGGCTTAATATGTCCCGTCTGATCGACCTCCGCAATATTTGTATCCTTTGAATACCACCTGACTGCTGTATTTGACGCATTTTCCGGATAAATTATCGGAATTATACGCACGCCTGTGTCAGTTGTATAGACATTGAGTGAGCTGTTTTGTATGTAAAGTCCCTCAACAGGTTGTATGATTTGCAAATATGCCTTTGCAAAAAGTCCCGTAGCTTTATTTGACACGGTAAATTCAACACTGCCTGTTTTTTTTGCCGTAATATTTCCCTCACCGTCTATCTCTGCACATTCAGGAGAGGATGATTCAAATATAAACTCACGTTCGCCAAGTGTTATGGGATAAATATGTGCATTAAGCTTAAGATTTGTAACAGTACCGCTTTTAATTTTTACAGTGTTATCATACCAGGAAAGAACAATGCCCGAATCAGGCTCGGTTTCATTAAAGAACTGTGTTGAATCCATGGGGAACCTCGTTACCAGCCCGCCCTGTTCCTCTCTTTTGTTTACTGCATCATTATATGTGGTTATTGCAAGAACAAGAAAGAAAATTACACCCAAAACAGCACCTCCGTAAGGTGCTATTTTTATCCAGGGAACATTTTTCAGTTTTTCACTTAAATTCCTTACTTTTCTTTTTACAAAATCCATTTTTTAAGCTTCGTTTTTATATTCTGCTTCTATTTCCTTTAATATAGCCTCTGTTCTATATACAGCAGTATAGTTAACCATTACATACACTATTTCCGAATCCGTTTTAAGTGCTTTACAAACAGCTTCTTTCATATTTTCAGTAACCAAATCAGGGGTAATGCCTGAATATTTAAATCTTAATGCAATGTCATAAAGCCTTATACCGCATGTTGATAGTGTGTTAAGATTTTCGTTTTTAAGTCTGTCAAAATTTACGCCCCATATCCAGGATACGTCACGTCCGTCAGCAGGATTATCATTTATGGCGACTATAACGTCCTTTTTGCGTTTATCGCTGTTTACGGTAGTTATAGCCTGATTAAATCCTGCAGGATTTTTTGAAAGGCTTAAAATGACTTTTTTGTTCATATTAAATTCCTGCATACGTCCCGTGGGCGGTTTGTATGATGATAACAGTTCAGAGAAATTATCTGTTGATTCGCCCAATGCACAAAGTGCGACATACACAGCTGAAAGATTTAATATATTGTAAAAGCCTTTATAATTAACAGAAAGCTCTTGACCGTTAACAGAAAATTTCATAGGCTCCCCAAGAGATATATTATTAATTACATAATCGGGTGTGTGGCGTTTATATCCGCACTCCTTACAGAAGAAATCACCCAACTGACTGTAATGGCAATAATTATATGATAATTCGGTTCCGCAAACAGGGCAGAATTTACCCTCCTTTGTTCCGTCATCCTCATCAAACACCTTTTCGGATACGCCGTAATACAGCGCCTTAACGTCATCACGCATACCAAATCTTGCACATACAGGATCATCTGCATTAAGGACAAGCGTTACACCCTTTGCAAGATTTATTGCATCATTTATAAGACCTATTGTACCGTCAAGCTCACCGTAGCGGTCAAGCTGGTCACGGAACAGATTAGTTATAACTATAACATCGGGTGTAATATATTTGAATATGATTTTTGCGTACGCTTCATCTATTTCAAGACACGCATAATCTACGTCAATTTTCCCTAAAAGATTTGATGCTTCAATATACGCTGTTGTAACACCTGTGAGCATATTCGCACCTAAGCGGTTACACAGAACTTTGTATCCCTTAGCTTCAAGAGCCGAACATATAACGTTATTTGTTGTGGTTTTGCCGTTCGTACCGCAGGTTACGATTATCTTCTTTTTGACGGCTCTGTTCATATCGCTTATAAGTGTCGGGCATATTTTAAGTGCCATTGTACCAGGTGATGCTGATGTCTGTCTCCTTGTTATTCTACCTACAAGAAAGACAAGCTTTCCCAGCCATATTGCAAGCAGTCTTTTCATAAAGCTTCAAAGCCCCTTTCGGTTGTTATTTTAAAATCTGCATTTTTCCTTTTATTGCTTTTACGTTTGTAGTATTGCTTTCTGAAAGCTTTCCGTATATATCCTCTACTGCATATGAAATCAAATATTCCCCATCTGAAAGGGCTTTTTCTTTTACATTAAGTCCGCCGAATACAAGTGTTAATTCCTTGCCTTTAACGTACTTTTTACCGCCCTCGCCGTAGGTTTCAAAGATAGGAGTAATCTTGTCTCTCACCCCAGGAATATTATATCGTCTTCTGACAGAGCCTGAGGACGAATCCTCACCGCCCCAAATTCCGAGAACTCTGTACTCATTATTTTTTTCTTTCTCGGTCATCTCGACACGCACACTTGATATTTCATCTTCGTAAATTACGGGGATTGAATATATCCTTGTATCTCCGTCTGCATTTACAAGATATGAACTGACAGGGATTCCGTTAAGTTCAAGCTGTTTGTTTGTCAGCTTGTATTCATAAGCGTTTATTGCGTTATTGTATGAAGTATTAAAATCAGTTGTCAGATAAAGGTATATTCCTTTTTTCTCGTCATACTTATACAGATTTACGCCTGTGCTTTTAATAATTTGGGGATTTGTAGCATAAAGGAAAAATTTCCCGTTCAAGTCCGCCTCTGCTTTTACTGATGCGCTTTGTAAAGTGTCGGAGTATACCTGCCAGGACGAAGTTTCATTATAATTAAAATCACGGTTTATATCATCGTCATCAATTATTTTATCTATAAACTCCTTATATCCAAGACTTGTACATATTTTTTTATATTCGTTTATCTTTTTTGAATTACGGTCTTTGGGGTAATATACACTTATACCGCAGGAATCCTTATGGAGCGTGCCTGTCGTTTTATATACAACGGCTTTTGATATTGAACGATTTATATTTGTACGGTCGAATTTAAAAGCATCATAAAGTCCGTCTGTAAAGGATTTCAAATCAACAAGATTTGAATATCCCTCCCATTTTGTTTTTCCGCCCATATACTCTGCCATATCAAGACGTGACGTTACTCCACGCAAACGGTCAATGTCCTCCGTTACAGATGCCATTTCCCGTGTGGCAGAATCAAAGTCCTGCATAAGCTTTGTAATGTCCGCAAGGTCTATAACAGATACTAAAACTCTGTCCTCGTCCTCTTTCCACGCAATATTCTTAATACCGTCACAAATCTCCTGACCTACCTCTATTACGCTTGAATCGGGGTTTTCCGAGATAAATCCGAATAAGCCGCGGTAGTCCCAGCCTGCATATGACATAATATCCTCTGATGCTACCATATAGTCTACATAAGGCACAAGTGCTGTCGCAGTTTCAAGGTTTGCCATCATTCCCGAATCAAAGCCGATTAAATCAAGCTTAGTTTCTGTTGAAGCAATAGCCTGTGCAATTTCTGACGGGGTAAGTGAATCGTTTTCATATAGAGAATCCTGTGCGACACCTGCTAAAGGTCCGCCGCCCTCTCCCCATATTACAGATATATACTTTTGGGCCGAATAGTTTTTTATAGTGCGGTTTAAAAATGCAGAATAGGTTGAAGCTTTACCCATATTTTCAATAGGATACTCACCAATAAGGCGTATTCCGTTTTTCTGCACCTCAAAATCGCATAGCTTATCCGTGGGTATGCCTTCTATATTCCATTTTTGACAACCGCCTGTTTCAACTATGACATTAACATTTTCAGGCAAATCATAAGAAAGAGAGTTTAGCACCCCGCCAGCACGGTTATACTCCTCCTCCAAAGATGATCCACTCATATAAATCATAACTGTCCAGGAAGTACCCGTTGAGGCTCTGCGTTTTGATGCTTTTTTAACTATTAAATCTCCGTTACAGCCTGTTACCATCATTACGACACACAATATGGCAACGGATAGCTTTATCAATTTTTTCATCTAAATGACCCCGAATTTTAAAATATATCTTACAAAAAATTAAGGGCGCATATCCCCCTCTATCTGAGGGGTTCATAACGCCCTACATGATATTAAATCATTCAGCAACCGGTGCACCAACCGGGCAAGTGCCGGCACAAGCGCCACACTCAATGCAAGTATCAGCATCGATTACATAAGCTGTATCGCCTTCTGAAATTGCGTCTACCGGGCAATCTGCAGCACAAGCACCGCAGCTTATACACTCATCTGCATTAATTTTGTAAGCCATAATTTTACCTCCTGAAAATTTTTTCAGACTTGCGTCCTTAGTTTAATTATATCACTGTTTTTACCTAACTTCAAGTATAATTTAAAAAATATTTGATTTTTTAGGCTCAATGATATTTTTATATAATCCGACAATCCTATGCCGTCTCATATACTCTTATTCTCCATCCGTTTTCACTTTCGGATGGCGTCTGCGGTTACGGTTCTTGTTCCGTTTTGGTTTCTCCGTATCACCCTCTGCATCGTCTATAATTGTGTTTGTATCCTTTTTTTCAAGACGCTTTATGAGCATTTCCTCAACGCCTTCCGTATCAGGTTCTTTCTGCTTTTCCATATCGGGAGAATACACCTTTACATCACTTACGGGAAAATCACGTAAGGTTGTTTCGTCACCCTCCTCAAGACGTACACTAACACGTCCCTTCAGAAGCGAAACATATACTATTGTTCCTTTTCCGTCAGGTGTCATTACAACAGCGCCTGCTGACGGAGTTATACGGTTAAGCTCCTCATATGTTTCCTGTTCATATTTCAAACAGCACATAAGTCTTCCGCAAGCACCTGAAATTTTTGTAGGATTAAGGGACAACCCCTGCTCCTTTGCCATTTTTATAGATACAGGTACAAATTCATCAAGGAACTGGGAACAGCACAGATTTCTGCCGCATACACCTATTGAGCCAAGGGTTTTCGATTCATCTCTTACACCTATCTGGATAAGCTCTATTCGTGTCCTGAATACTGATGCAAGGTCTTTTACAAGCTCTCTGAAATCCACACGTCCGTCGGCGGTGAAATAGAATAAAATTTTACTTCTGTCAAAGGTATATTCAACCTCAACAAGCTTCATTTCAAGCTCGTGATTGGCTATTTTCTCCAAGCAGATTTTATATGCCTCTTTTTCCTTTTCCTTGTTTTCATCATAGCGTTTCTTATCGTTCTCATCGGCAATACGCAAAACGCCCTTTAAAGGCTTTGTAATAGCCGAATTTTCAACCTCTTTTATACCGTGGATAACCTCGCCGTATTCAATCCCCCGACTGGTTTCCACAATAACAAAGTCGCCTCGGTTTGCTTCAATTCCGCGGGGGTCAAAGTAATATACCTTGCCTGCGGCCTTAAAGCGAACACCTATAATACTAACCATCTATTTTTTTCCTTTCTTTTTCAATACGCTTTATGAGCTTATCTGACGGCTCTATAACCACACTTTCTATGGTCCCATCCTTCTTGCAATATTCTATATACATACTTTTCTTTGCACTAAATACGCTTACACGCATATTCTTAATCGGCTTTCTAAAGCCGTCAGGCTTTATACCATACATAGTTCTCGTTATATTTTTACAGTCAAATTCAACTTCCTTATTGCGTTTGCCTATCGTTCTGTTAATACGCAGAATGCCGTTTTTGACCGAATATGTAAAACGTGATGTGTAATGAATAAGAACGATATATCCAAATACGCAAAATACAAGTAGCGATATTATTCCGCCTATAAACGCATAATCACCAAACAGCGACATCATCGCACCGCAGGCAACATAAAGTACCGCCGCCCACAGCAGGACAAATATAAACTCTTTAATGCCTGATGAATGTTCCTCTCTCAATGGTGTACCTCCAAATAAATGCCGGCTTTATTAAGTCCGCACAACGCACGGACAGGGAAAAGCCCAAAGACTTGCCAAACAAGGCTTCCTGCAATTATTATACATTAAACAAACGTTTATGTCAATATTATAGAATTAAAACAATTTGTTAACGATTTGTAAGCTCTGTTATATTGTTAATTTTTATTGAAAGGGTACCGTCCTCGTTCGTTATAAGCTCCATAAACTCAGGATTTTTATAATGCTCCGGCGGAAATGACAGCTCTACCCCCGTGTTGGTTGAAATTTTAATGTTCGATGTCATTTTCTTTGTTATGTATTTATTTGCACTAACCTTTTCAGGCACTCCTGCTTTTTCAAGCTTTTCCACAAATTCATCACGTGCAGAGGGCATTTCTCTAAAAACCTTCTCTGCAACCTTTTTTGTGTCTACGTATTCGTAGTTTTCCTCCTCGATACTCTCGGTTACGTACTCCTTAATTCTTGCACGTGTTTCAATCTGGTCTGCGCCGTTTTCAACCGCAACTTTTTTTGCAATTCGTGTAACAGTGTTTGCACTTTCTCTTGGGGATATTTCATATTCACATTCAAGAAGCAAGTCCGCTATTATATCAACAGTATCTCCGTCAATCTTGCTGTTTTTGCCTCTGTATGCAATTTCCTGTGTTTTTAAATTGATAAACGCACACTCACCAAGCCTATTTGTTAATGAGGGCAGGATAGCATAATGGTTTATTATATTGTTCTTAACTCTGCCGTCGGACTGTAACACAGAATGGGTAAAACCTGTTTTGTTGTCACACTTTAAAAGCCCGAAAATCTTTGACTCGTTTGATACAAATTCTACTGCAATAAGGTCACAGGATTTGGGATCCTCGCTTGATGCTATTGCATCATACAATCTCTCTGCGGCATTTTTTGATAAATCCGCAAAGGATATATCCCCATTTTCATACTGGTGTATCTTTGCCATAAAACCGCTTGTGGGTTTAAACTCCGCTTTTCGCAATGATGCAGAGTCATAAAGCTTTTCTATATGTGTTGTTATAAACGTGTTGATCTGTGCATCTGTAACATCTAAAAGCTCATCGGAAAATACGCTTACACCGGAGCTTGTGTCAAGAATATGCAGTATCGCTTTTTTTAGTCCTACTATCATTTATTCTATTCCTTTCTCATTGATTTGTGTATTCATATACTATCTTTGACAATTCAGTAAATTTGGATATTTGTCCGTAGCCATTATCAAGACTGTCGCCTATAATTACAAGTATATATGTTCCGTTTGGTGCATAAACAATCGCCGCATCTCCCTGCATATAGTCAAGCTCACCTGTTTTATTCGCAGTTGCAACTGATTCCGGTACACCTGAGGGTATCTTTTGCAAATGCTGCTGTTGCTTGAGATGTAATAGGATTTTCTGGGAATATTCTTTATTTACAATTGTACCGTTTAATATACCTCTTAAATATGCACCGCAGTCATTTACAGACGTAAAATTATAGTTCTTATGGCTTCCCTGATAGAACTGACCCGTATCTGAAAATCCTGATGCTTGTGCGACTTCTGTTGTCAGTGCCATTCCTCTTGAATATGTTCCGCCCCCTAATTTACGTGCTATATATTTCCAGGCTTCATTGTCACTGTACGTAATCATTTTACGGATTTCATCTTCAAGCTGTGATGTTAATAGAAGCTCACCCTTTGATACAGAATCATAAGCCGTTTGTGCCACAAAAAGCTTTATCAAGCTTGCAGAATATACCTGATGGCTGTTAATTGATATCTGATGACCTGTTTTGCAGTCCTCATAATAGAGAGACCAGTCGCCCTGCCAACCTGACATTTTTTCACTAAGCTGTGTTTTTAGTGCTTCGTAATCAGGCAAAACAATCTTTATCCGTCTTTCGGGATTCAGATATATCATAACAAGCCGTGATGCATCTGCCCTTGTAATTTGTATTTCGGGAGAAAATGCGTCAGTTATGTTTGTATCAAGCATTATGCCGTATTCATACATCTTTTTGATTTCGTCTTTATATGTATAGTCTGCATTAAATCCGATACCACTCCCATCGTTTACCTTTTCTCCCGGCTCACCGATACGGGACAGCACCGCTGTAAACTCCTCACGGCTTACCGCTGTATCTGCATCAGGCATTAAATCACTCCAGAGCTTGTATTTTTTTGCCTTTTTTATATATTTTTCTCCGTCCTCCAAATTAAAATATTTAAAGGAATAGTCCAATCCGTCCTTATCCTCTTTCATTCGTACTGCCGCATACGCTGTCTCAGCCGCCGTAAGCGGTTCATTTTTTCCGTATTCACCGTTTTTACCGCCTATTATTATCCCTCTTTTAAAGGCTTCTGTTATATCGGTATCTGTATTTATATCTACATCCTCCCACGCAGGGAATACAGTATCGTCATCTTTTACCGAGATCTGTGGTAAAATTGCAGTTATACCGAGAAATATAACAACTATCATAGCAAGAAACCTGAAAAATACCGCAGTATTATGTTTCATATTTTCTGACTCCTTTCAAAGGGGATTTATATAAGGCTGTAATAAAACTCGCAGATTGTGCCTCTGCACAAACGCCGTGTATATTCATACATAAGTGAGAAAAAAACCTCAAGATACGGAATTTTATTCAGCCGTATATTGAGTAAGGCGTGGAAGAAGCCCTGTAAATCTCTTTGTGTATGAATTGTTCCTGGTCATATTCTCCACTATACGCTCGTTGCCTACAAGAACTACCATTGTTTTGGCACGGGTTATGGCAGTATAGAGAAGATTTTTAGTCATAAGCATAGGCATATATGAGGAAACGGGAATTATTACATAAGAAAACTCACTTCCCTGACTCTTATGAACGGTTATGGCATAGGCAAGGTCAAGCTCATCTATACCTGTCATAGGATATTCAACGATTTTTCCGTCGTCAAAGGTTATTATCATATACTTGTCCTCAGTATGGATTGAATCAATAACACCCATATCTCCGTTATAAATACCCTCGCCTTTTATTCCCGCCTCTGTGGTGAATTCTATATCATAGTTATTGCGTATCTGCATAATCTTGTCACCCTCACGGAATGTTGTCTGACCGTATTTATACTCTTTTTTAGCAGAATTTTGCGGATTTATACATTCCTGAAGCATACGATTAAGCTCAATTGTGCCGGTTATTCCCTTTTTAGTAGGCGAAAGCACCTGAATATCACTTATGGGGTTTATTGAATATTTGTCGGGCAAACGACGTTTATAGAGCTCAACAATTGTATCTGCTGTGTCCTTGGGATTAAGACGACGCATAAAGAAAAAGTCACGCGTACGATCGGCAAGCTCAGGCATTCGTCCGTTATTTATTTCGTGTGCATTTACAATTATAAGGCTTTGCTCTGACTGACGGAAAATATCTGTCAGCTTAACTGTGGGCACAATTTCAGAATCAATAATATCACGCAGTACGTTTCCCGCGCCAACAGAGGGAAGCTGATCGCTATCGCCGGAAAGTATTATTCTACCCCCGGGCTTTACTGCCCTCAAAAACGATGCCATAAGCGAAGTATCAACCATACTTGCCTCATCTAATATTAAAACATCGCTATCAAGAGGATTTTCCTCATCACGGGAGAAAATATGAGTGTTCCCAACCCTTTGGGCACCTAAAAGGCGATGTACAGTTTTCGCATCACGGCCTGTAAGCTGTGACATACGCTTTGCCGCACGTCCCGTAGGCGCTGTTAATGCAACCTTTATATTAAGCTTCTCCATTATGGTTATTATAGCATTAATTGTTGTAGTTTTACCTGTGCCGGGTCCGCCTGTTAATACCATAATTCCCGATGACAGCGCAGTAACTACCGCATCACGCTGTTTTTTTGCAAGATGTATTGCGTTTTCTTTTTCAAACTCGTCTGTTTCTGCCTCTGCACAGTTTACGCTTATTGCATATCGACTCTCTGTCTGTGTGATTTCTGCAATACGCTGTGCAACATATTTTTCGTCATAATATGCAGAGTAGAGATATAAAACCTCTGTGTTATCCACTCTGTCTGCAATAATTTCACGCTCTGCTATAAGCTCAGATATTGCATTTTCTGCCTCAATATCCGTAACATCAAGATTATATACCGTATGCTCTTTTAATAACTCCCTTGGCATATATACGTGACCGTTAGTATATGATGCCTCACGGAGAAAATACGTAACGGCACATTTGACACGCTCAGGACTGTTTTTGGGTATTCCGATATTGAATGCAATCATATCCGCCGTCTTAAAGCTTATTCCCTCAACAGAATTCGCAAGAGAGTAGGGAT
>CAKSGP010000023.1 GCA_934454745.1 uncultured Clostridia bacterium | reverse complement strand
GCATTCAGGTATGATGGTGAGCTTAAGGGCATACCAAACTCCGATAAAGTTGAATTTTCCGAGATTGTTGGTATGGAGCATCAAAAGAAGGTTCTTATTGAAAATACCCAGGCATATCTTGACGGAAAGTTTGCAAATAACGTTCTTTTGTTCGGTGATAGAGGTACAGGAAAATCCACCTCTGTTAAAGCACTTCTTAATATGTTCGCTAAGGATGGTTTGCGTGTTATAGAGCTTCCAAAAAGTTCAATAACAAGAATCCCCGAGCTAACAAAACAACTTGAGGACTCACCCCATAAATACATACTGTTCCTTGACGATTTGACCTTTGAACGCCACGACACGGAATACCGTGCCCTTAAAATTGCAATGGAAGGCCAGCTTCAGGCAGCTGCCGGGAATGTACTTGTATATGCTACGTCTAACAGACGTCATCTTATCCGTGAAACCTGGGCGGACCGTGATGGCGGCGAGGTTCACGCAAATGATAACAAGCAGGAAATGCTGTCTTTGGCAGAAAGATTTGGCATAAGCCTGTTCTTCCCTGCCCCCGATGCAAAGCAGTATATTGAAATTGTACGCACTCTCCTTGAGAGAAAGGGCATAGTAATGACAGAGGAGATAAAGAAGGAAGCTGTCAGATGGGAAATGAACTACGGCGGTAAAAGCGGACGATGCGCAAAGCAATTTGTTGCCGATTTTATGCATAAAATATAAAACCTCAAAACAGAACTATTGCTAATAAACTGACCCCCAAAAGTTAGACTAAAATATCTAACGATTGGGGGTCAGTTCCAATTAATGAGTCTGTTTTTATATGTTATATTTAAACTTACTTATTCATTGCCTCTTCAACTGTGTAATCTTCTCGAATTATCAAGTTCGCCTTGTTAATCTCCTCTATATCTCGGTAGACGGAGCGGCGTTCCGCAACAATTCCGTTCTCTTCCAGATACCCCATAATATCATAAGCCGATTTTGTGTGATTCTCGTCTGAATTTTTAAGTAAATATTGCAAAACAAAATATGGTTTCATTTTATGGTTATTCCGTTTGCCGTGTTCCGCCTCAATTTTACCATTCAAATGTTTGTCGGCTTTTCTATAAAATTTCTTATATTGTTTATCTTCCATAATTCGCACCTCGTGAAAAATATTATATCATATTTGACGAAATTTGAAAAGATATATTGATTTAAAAATCCAATAGTGGTATAATATAGTCACTGCATACCATTGCTTTAATGGTATAAATTAGATAAATGAAGTTTTAAGGGAGATTTAACTATGGAAGAAAAAATACTAATAAGAGGAAATTTTTCAAAAATCAATATGTTAGTCATTGCTTCGGGAACCATTGCAATACTTTTAGGTATTATAGGTTTATTTCTTTTTGTCAATGGTTTTGTACCAAATACAATCAATACCGTTTTTGAAGGAATTATTTTATGGTGCATAGCAGGTGCATTTCTTGTTATTGCCATATTAACATATTTAATTATGAACAACTGTGAAATTATAGTTTCTAATAAAAAGGTATCCGGAAAAATAAAATTTGGTAAAAGAGTAGATTTACCAATTAACCAAATATCTTCTGTTGGGCAAGGATGGTTTAAAAGCATTACGGTTGCAACCTCATCTGGTATAATCAGATTTTGGCTTTTAGAAAATAGGCAGGAAGTTTTTTCTGTAATTTCTAATTTGTTGTCTCAAATTCAAAACAGTTCTCAGTGTGTGTCAGAGAATATTTCTAATTTTAGTAATGCGGAAGAACTCAAAAAATATAAGGAATTACTCGATACAGGAGTTATAACGCAAGAGGAGTTTGAAGCAAAGAAAAAACAGTTACTCGGTTTAGAGCAATCACCGATAAACTTTGAAAACTTTGCGAAAGAGTCAAACACCTGCGAAAATGAAAATGCTACAACTGAAATAAAACATAAATCAAAAACACATAATAAAAAATTGATAATAATTATTTCAATCATTGTCTTAATATCAATCATAATTGTTGGATTTCTCATTTCGAATAACACAAATACATCAAGTAATATATTAGATAATTTTACAATTACAGACCATGACCACAATGTAATTCTCGAACAAGATGATTTCAAGTCTATAAATGAAATAAATTCAAATAATCAACACTATATCGAAATTAAACTAACAAAAGAAGGTCAACAAAAATTTGCAAAAGCAACCAAATCTATTAGTAATGAAAAAGGCGAAAATAATTATGTAATTATTTATCAAAATAATGAGGTGATTTCTGCCCCTAAAGTTTCGTCAGAAATCGATACAGACACTCTTAATATTCCTTTAAACTAATTAAATAAAAAAACAAAGTCAGACAATTAACACAAATTATTATAAAATATCAATGTTGATTGTCTGACTTGAATTTTATCTATTTTTCCAAAAGAGAAACATATTTATAGACGGTTGTACGGCTCATGCCGCACACTCTGGCAAGTTCTGAAACATTCAGTTTGCCAGACTTCAAAGACGGATAATGCCGTAAAAAGGCGGCGGGAACATCTTCCTTTGTTACTTGCGGTCGCCCGATAACTGCCCCTTTCATTTAGTTTTTACAAGCAAAAATCAGACACATCATGGTGAAAATGATGTGTCTGATTAAAAAACCTAAATTTAAACTATATTAAGTCCAAAACTACTTATTTATTCATTGCCTCTTCTACTGCAACTGCAACAGCAACGGTCATACCAACCATTGGGTTGTTACCTGCACCGATAAGTCCCATCATTTCAACGTGAGCGGGAACTGATGATGAACCTGCAAACTGTGCATCTGAGTGCATACGTCCCATTGTATCTGTCATACCATATGAAGCAGGACCTGCTGCCATATTATCGGGATGAAGTGTACGGCCTGTACCGCCACCTGATGCAACTGAGAAATACTTCTTACCCTGTTCGATACATTCCTTCTTGTATGTACCTGCAACAGGATGCTGGAATCTTGTCGGGTTAGTTGAGTTACCTGTGATTGAAACGTCAACGCCCTCGCTGTGCATAATTGCAACACCCTCACGAACATCGTCTGCACCGTAGCAACGAACCTTTGATCTTTCTCCGTTTGAGTATGCAATTTCCTCAACGATTGTAAGCTTACCTGTGTAGTAATCAAACTTTGTCTGAACATAAGTAAAGCCGTTAATTCTTGAAATAATCTTTGCAGCATCCTTACCAAGACCGTTAAGAATTACTCTTAGAGGTTCTTTTCTTGCCTTGTTTGCACTACGTGCAAGACCGATAGCACCCTCTGCTGCAGCAAATGACTCGTGACCTGCCAAGAATGCGAAACACTTCGTTTCCTCTCTTAGAAGCATTGCTCCAAGATTACCGTGACCGATACCAACCTTTCTGTCATCAGCAACTGAACCGGGGATACAGAATGACTGTAAGCCTACACCGATTTTCTCAGCAGCTTCAGCGGCTGTCTTAACGCCATCCTTGATTGCGATTGCAGCACCTACGATATATGCCCAGCACGCATTCTCAAAGCATATGGGCTGAATATCCTTTACCATTTTGTAAACATCAAGACCTTTATCCTTACAAATCTTTTCAGCTTCTTCGATTGATGAAATGCCGTGCTTTGCAAGCTCTGCGTTAATCTGGTCTATTCTTCTCTCATAACTTTCAAATAATGCCATTATCGTTTACCTCCCTCTAATTATTCGTGTCTGGGGTCGATAAGCTTTACAGCATCATCAACTCTACCATACTGACCGCTTGCCTTTTCAAGAGCTTCGTTTGCATCCATACCTTTTGCGATCATTTCCATCATCTTACCAAGATGAACAAACTTATAACCGATGATTGTATCGTTCTCATCAACAGCTATCTTTGTTATGTAACCCTCTGCAAGCTCAAGATAACGAGGGCCCTTCTTTAATGTTGCATAGGTTGTACCAACCTGTGAACGAAGTCCCTTACCCAAGTCCTCAAGACCTGCGCCGATAGGAAGACCGTCCTCTGAGAACGCTGTCTGCGTACGTCCGTATACTATCTGCAAGAACAACTCACGCATAGCAGTGTTAATAGCATCACAAACCAAGTCTGTGTTAAGAGCTTCTAGAATTGTCTTACCTACAAGGATTTCAGCTGCCATAGCTGCTGAATGTGTCATACCTGAACATCCAACTGTTTCAACAAGAGCCTCCTGTATAATACCCTCTTTAACGTTCAAAGAAAGCTTACAAGTACCCTGCTGGGGAGCACACCAGCCTATGCCGTGTGTCAGACCTGAAATGTCCTTAATTTCCTTTGCCTGTGTCCACTTACCCTCCTGCGGGATAGGAGCAGGACCGTGATATGTACCTTTTGCTAAAGGACACATATTCTCAACTTCTGATGAATACTTCATATTTTTTCTCCTTTCAAAGTTACAAAACGGTATTGTTACCGCTAACGGTTACATTATATCATATTTTTTCCGTTTCTTCAACAATATTTTTTGTTTTTTTATCTAATAGGAAATTTCTCAATTCCCTATTAGCAAAAAAGTCTACATATTGGAGTATAGCGAAGCGAAACGACAGTCACGATGGTGACTTTTTTACAATTCTGCCGATGCAGTATCGGCTTGGTGGGAATAATCAGTGCATACTGCTGTATCAGGTGCATCAATTTTCGGCTCGTCCTCTTTTTTCGGGACGATTGTCTGCACCTCTATCTTATCCGATTCAGCTTGCAAAGCAGTTATTTTTTCGCTAAGCTCCGATAACTTTTCGCACATTGGTACACATTCGGGTATATCTACATTACCCTTTGTATAAAGATTATATACAAGCTCGCCAAGATTTGACATTATCTGTATTCTCTTTGATTGTGTATCCTCCATCTGCTTTTTAATACGCAGTTTTTTCAGAGAATACATAAGTCTGTTTGTCAGCCCGGATGTGAAACTCGTTATCCCCGATAATACCTTTTCAAAAAAATCAGACATTGCATTCCCTCCTTTGTAAATCAGAGTTTATTTATCCATAAGCTCCTTATCTATCGCATCTGCCGCTTTCTTTCCTGCACCCATTGCAAGAATTACAGTTGCGGCACCTGTTACAACATCACCGCCGGCATATACGTGCTCTTTTGAAGTTAAGCCGTCCTCATCTGCAATGATGCAGCCTCTTCTGTCAGTATCAAGACCTTCGGTAGTCTGTCTGATAAGGGGATTAGGTGTTTGTCCTATTGCAACTACAATCGTGTCAACATCTAAAATCTCCTCGCTTCCTGCTACTTCAACAGGGCGTCGTCTGCCACTTTCGTCAGGCTCACCAAGTTCCATCTTGATAACCTCCATACCGTCTACCCAGCCATCCTCATTGCCGAGAATACGTGTAGGATTTTGCAGAAGTTTGAACTCTATTCCCTCCTGCTCTGCATGCTCTACTTCCTCTTTACGTGCCGGAAGCTCTTCCTTGCCTCTGCGGTATACTATATATACATTTTCAGCACCAAGACGCTTTGCACTTCTTGCCGCGTCCATTGCAACGTTACCGCCCCCAAGAACTGCTACGTTTTTACCTACATAAACAGGTGTATCAAAATCAGGGAACTTGTAACCCTTCATTAGATTGATACGTGTTAAGAATTCGTTTGCTGAATATACACCGTTAAGGTTTTCGCCGTCAATACCCATAAACTTGGGAAGTCCTGCACCTGAGCCTATGTATACAGCATCGTAACCCATTTCGTTAAACAGTTCATCAACAGTCAATGTTCTGCCGATAATTACGTTTGTCTGTATGTTAACACCCATTTTTTTAAGGTTCTCGATTTCCTTCTTAACTATATCCTTAGGAAGTCTGAATTCAGGAATTCCGTACATCAGAACACCGCCTGCTGTATGGAACGCTTCATATACAGTAACCTGATATCCACGTTTTGCAAGGTCGCCTGCTACTGTAAGTCCTGACGGACCTGAGCCTACAACTGCAACCTTTTTTCCGTTGGATTCGGGTATTTCGGGGTTATCCGAAACATTTGCCAGATGGTAATCTGCCGCAAATCTTTCAAGCCTGCCTATACCTACCGGCTCGCCCTTTATTCCTCTTACGCACTTTGACTCACACTGCTTTTCCTGAGGACACACTCTGCCGCAGACAGCAGGAAGTGCATTTGTTTCTTTGATTTTCTGATATGCTTTCTCAAATTCGCCGTCTTTCATAAACGAAAGGAACTCCGGTATTTTAACCGAAACGGGACACCCCTCCATACAGGGCTTATGTTTACAGTTAAGGCATCTTTGTGCCTCATCTATTGCCATTTCAGCCGTATATCCCGTTGTTACCTCAAGAAAGTTTTTATTTCGCACGTCCGGTGCCTGTTCAGGCATCGGATTTTTTTCCAATTTCATATTTGGCATAGTAACAACTCCTTAATCCTTATATTTATGAGTTCTTCCAATTCTGCAATGACCCTCGTCACAGGATCGCTTTTCAAAATCAGCATACATCCTACCACGCTTCATAGCACTGTCCCAATCAACCTTGTGACCATCAAAATCAGGGCCGTCAACGCAGGCAAACTTTGTTTCGCCGCCAACTATAACACGGCAACCGCCACACATTCCCGTTCCGTCTATCATAACAGGGTTAAGGCTTACGGTTGTAGGTATGTTATACTTTTCTGTAAGCTTACATACAAATTTCATCATAACAAGTGGACCGATTGCTATAACCTCGTCAAACTTCTCACCTGCAAGGATTTCTTTCTCAAGCATATCCGTAACAAAGCCCTGCGTTCCGTTTGAGCCGTCGTCTGTTGCAACTACCAGCTTATCTGCGATCTTTTTAAGCTCGTCTTCAAGTATTATTAGCTCTTTGTTTCTGAAGCCTGTTATAACCGTAACCTCTGCCCCAAGTTCGTGAAGCTTTTTAGCCTGAGGATATGCAATAGCAGTACCCAAGCCGCCTCCGATTACGGCAACCTTCTTAATTCCGTCAAGAGGTGTAGGCTGTCCGAGAGGACCTGCAAAATCCAAAAGCTCATCACCTGCTTCAAGCTCTGCAAGGTCGCGTGTTGTTTTACCCACGATCTGTATAATTACTGTAATTGTTCCCTTCTCCCTATCAAAATCCGCAACCGTAAACGGTACACGTTCGCCATTTTCGTCAATTCGCAATATGACGAACTGTCCCGGCTCTGCCTTTCGTGCAACTAACGGTGCCTCAACCTCCATTAAAAATACGGTAGGATTGAGCATTCTTTTTTCGGTTATCTTATATCCCATCTATAACCACTTTCCTTTACACAAGATTTCTTCATAATTTTATCACATTTCTCCTTATTATTCAATAGTATTTTTTAAATTTCTGCTTATATAATGCGATATTTTTGCTTTTTCTCACCGAAGAGAATATGGCGAAGCCAATCATCGGCAATTATGCAGGCAAAGGAAAGAAAAAACCAAAGTACTGTATATAAAAGGCACACCTGTCCCATAATGTTATATGGCATATCATAATAATTCCATACGTTAAGCCCAAGCTTTATATTTACTACAAATCCAGTAACAAATTCAAGTACGGTTATAATGACTGACGATAAGAGCATTTGTAAAAGCAAAGGTATTCTGCCACGATTTTTTTCGTTTAAAAGTCCTACGATTAAAAAGCACCCCCCACCGAGGAAAAACATAGTCCAATGTGAACTGCCGCGCCATAAAAGCTCTATTACAAGATACATAATACCGCCTATCCCGAACAGTATTATATGCTTTAACATATAAAATCACCCCTGCTTTAGTATATAAAACAAGGGGGATTGTTATTCAGTTAATTAATATAGTTTTTCTGCCTTACATCATTTGGTTTAAATATCAAGATTTGATACATACTTGGCATTTGCTTCGATAAATTCACGTCTTGGCTCAACTTTTTCGCCCATTAGTATGGTGAATATTCTGTCAGCTTCAATTGCATCCTCCATATCAACACGCAATAGTGTACGCTTGTCAGGGTCCATTGTAGTTTCCTTGAGCTCAGCCGGGTCCATCTCTCCAAGACCTTTATAACGCTGAACCTTAGCACCCTTGCCAAGCTCTGCGATTGCCGCATCACGTGCCTCCTCGTCAAAAACAAAGCGTTCTACAACATCCTTGTTTTTACCCTTATACACCTTGTAAAGAGGTGGCTGGGCAATATAGATATGTCCGTCCTCAATAAGCTGACGCATATATCTGAAGAAGAAGGTTAGGAGCAGTGTACGTATATGAGCACCGTCCACGTCGGCATCCGCCATTATGATGATTTTTCCGTATTTAAGATTTTCAGGGTTAAAATCCTCGCCTATTCCTGCACCAAGTGCCTGAATGATCGGCAATAGCTTCTCGTTTGAATAAACCTTGTCTATTCTTGACTTTTCTACGTTAAGCATTTTTCCCCAAAGAGGTAGAACAGCCTGATAACGTCTGTGTCTGCCCTGCTTTGCACTACCGCCCGCACTATCACCCTCGACGATAAACAGCTCTGCATAATCTGCACCCTCATCAGTACATCTTGCAAGCTTTCCGAGTAGTGACGAATTATTTGCGTTTGAGTTCTTTCTTGATGCTTCTCTTGCACGTCTTGCGGCCTCTCTTGCACGTGACGCACTTATAGTCTTTTCAATTATTGTGCTTGAAATCTTGGGATTCTCCTCAAGGAACGCCTCAAGCTTATCGTTTAGGGCACCTTCAACAAGAGTTCTTGCGCCGCTGTTTCCAAGCTTTGTTTTTGTCTGTCCCTCAAACTGTGCCTCAGCAACCTTTACACTGATTACAACGGTAAGTCCCTCACGGGTATCCTCCCCTGACAGATTATCGTCCTTTTCCTTTAACAGCTTATACTTTCTTGCATAATCGTTCAGGACACGCGTAAGGCCTGATTTGAAGCCTGTTTCGTGCATACCGCCGTCAATAGTATGGATATTATTTGCAAAGCTCAGGATTGTTTCTGAATATGATGTGGTGTATTGCATTGCAACCTCCACTTCCATATCGTCGCCCTTTTTCGCTTCAAAATATACTATTTCATCGTGAATAGGATCCTTTGTTGCATTTAAGTAGCTTACGAATTCCTTTATACCGCCCTCGGCGTAAAGCTCCTCACTTCTTACTTCCTCGTGACGATTATCCGTAAATATTATTCTTACTCCCTTATTTAAGAATGCCTGTTCTCTGAGTCGCTTTAAAAGCACATCATAGTCAAAATCAAGAGTTTCAAATATCTCCGCGTCAGGCAGGAAGGTTATCTTTGTCCCCGTTTCTTGCGTGTCGCCTATAATTTTAAGCTCGCAGGTAGGCTTGCCTCGCTCATAGCTCTGGTAATAAACGTGCTCGCCGTTTGATACCTCTACCTCAAGGCGCTCCGAAAGTGCATTAACAACAGATGAACCAACACCATGCAAGCCGCCCGATACCTTGTATCCGCCGCCGCCGAATTTACCGCCTGCGTGCAGGATTGTAAGTACAACCTGAACTGTGGGGATTCCCTCTGTTGGGTGAATACCCACAGGTATACCACGTCCGTTATCCTTTACGGTTACGGTGTTATCAGGATTTAACGTAACGTTTATGCAATCGCAGTATCCTGCCAGTGCCTCATCAATAGAATTATCTACAATTTCATATACAAGATGGTGCAGACCTGCTATTGATACTGAACCGATATACATACCCGGTCGCTTTCTTACTGCTTCAAGTCCCTCTAAAACCTGTATTTGGTTTTCGTCATATTTGGTTTCTACAACATTGTTTTCACTCATTTTAATATTAGTCCTTCCTGTGCCTATGGCAAAAATATATTTAATGTTTATTTTTTACTATGTTAACATTCCCGATGATTTGGCACGGCTTATTAAAAGCTTTGACGAAAATGATGAAAGATACACCTTAATTTTTCCGTTATGCTCCGTTACCACATAGGATTTTGGCAAATCATCAGCAGAATATATCAATTCCCCATCCTTCTCCGCTTTTGGCAGAAAGTCCCTGCCCTGACGTGACACGGTTGTATTATCCATATCAAATATACCCACTATTTCACTCTTAGGGACAACAAAGTCGTTACTTATTTTAAGAAACATCTGTTATCCTTCCTTTCTCTATCTTAAACTGACGTGTTTTTGTATCCTTGCCTGCAAGGTCGGTATCAGTAGAAGTTATAAGCACCTGCTTGTCACGTATGCACTCCGAAAGATACATACGCCGTGATATATCAAGCTCACTCATAATATCATCAAGCAAAAGTATAGGATATTCACCCTTTACGCTGTTTATATAATCAGACTGTGCGATTTTCATACTCAACGCCGCCGTTCTCTGCTGGCCCTGTGATGCAAAGAGTTTTGCCTCCCTGCCATCAACGCATATTTCCATATCATCACGCTGTATTCCGTATAAAGATGATACCGCATCTATCTCACGGTCGGCATGGTCATTTAAGTAGTCATAAATAGATTCTTTTGATATATCCGAAAGCTTAAGATTTGGTGCATACTGTATATCAAGCACCTCACCTGAAATATCGTTCTGAATTGCTTTTGCTACGGCTGAAATGTTTTCGGTAAACTCAAGCCTTGCCTTCATTATTTTTTCTGCGAGCCCGGCAAGCTGTTCGTTCCATATCCAAAGAGTTTTTTTAACATTGTTTATACTGTTCTTATTGGTCCGCAAAAGGCTGTTCTTTTGATTCAAAACCTTATTATATTCCATAAGTGCTGCCAAGTATGACGGATAAAGCTGGCTTATTGCACTATCTGCAAAACGGCGTCTTATATTAGGCGAGCCCTTTACCATATTAAGGTCCTCAGGTGAGAACATAACCACATTAAGATAATTCATAAGCTGGCTTAGCTTTAATATATTTACGTGATTAATATTAACCGCCTTACGTCCGTTTTTGAGTATCTGCATTTTACCGATATATTTACGGTTCCTGTCCTCGAACTCAATAGCAAGTCCTGCAAAATCCGTACCGAATCGGACAAGCTCTTTATCGGTCTTTGCACGATGGCTCCTGCCCTGTGCAAAGAGGTATACAGCCTCAAGAATATTCGTCTTGCCCTGTGCATTGTTTCCGTATATTATGTTGGTGAGCGGAGAGAATTCAAGCTCCGCCCCCTCGTAGTTGCGGAAGTTTTTAAGGTTAATTTTTTTTATATACATTATACCACTGTAATCTCAAATGAATCGTCTTCAAAATCCAGCGTTATGACATCCCCGGGACGTATTTTTTTGCCACGCATTGTACATACCTCTCCGTTAAGTGATGCATATCCGTTTATTACCATATCCTTTGCCTCCGCACCCGAATATGCAATCCCAGCATATTTTATCAGTTGGTCAAGCTTTATAAATTCGGTTGTTATTTTAACCTCCGTCTTTTCCATAGCGTTTACCTTTCTTTTTACTGATTTATTCTCGTTACTTTTTCCACACCTGCAATC
>CAKSGP010000022.1 GCA_934454745.1 uncultured Clostridia bacterium | reverse complement strand
GTGATTGATAATCTGAAAACCCAAAAGGAAAGTGCCTTCGGTATGCTCTATCTTATTTATTCAAATGTCGAAAAGATGCTTCGGCTTAAGCTTATGCGTGTGACAAATCGTAACGATGCGGCAAAGGTTTTGGGCGGATCCCCCTGGATGGCAGGCAGGTATCTTGAAAATTCCCAGAGATTTGATTTAGAAAAGCTAACACGTATGGTTACACGAGTGCCTGAAATTGATTTTGAAATCAAAAACGGACGTGTTTCTGAGTGGCAGGCACTTGAAACTTATATTTTTGAGGTGATGAAAGTTTGAATAAAATTGCCCATCTTGCACGTTCGCACTCGCTCGCATACTCGTGTATAGCCTCGCTCGTGTGTACGCACAATCTGAACAATTTTCTTTCAAACTTAAGTTTTGTGAAAGGAATTAATGGTCATAATAATGAAATTTTTGAAAGAAAGGCGTATTAAAAAATCTCTTTCAGATGAGGTTTTTGGCAGAAATATTGTATATATGCCCGTTTGCGATTCTACAAACGAGGTGGCAAAGCGGAAAAAGGATATGCCCCACGGGACGATGTTTATTGCAGATTTGCAGACCAAGGGCAAGGGTCGCCTTGGCAGAAGCTGGGAGGCAGAGAAAAAGTCAAGCATTTGTATGTCTATACTTATTAAGGACGATACACCTGTGTCCGATTCTCCAATTATTACCCTTGCAGCAGGGATTGCAGTGTGCCGTGCATTAGGGGAAAATACGAAAATTAAATGGCCTAATGATATTGTAATCGGAACTAAAAAGGTATGCGGTATTCTTACGGAACGGTCAGGGGACGCAATGATTTGCGGTATCGGTATAAATGTTAATACAAAGGAGTTTTCTCCCGAACTTGCCGATAAGGCTACGTCAATATTTTTGGAAACAGGGGAAAAACAGGATATTGACTATGTATGTGCCCTTGTATTAAATGAATTTGAGCTTGTGTATAACATTCTGCGTGAGGGCGGTTTTGCCGCACTTTATGAGGAATACGAAAGCTTGTGTATAACTGTGGATAAGGAGGTCGTTATTCTTAAAGACGGTGAGGAAATCCCCGGGGTTGCATTGGGGATTACGCCCAACGGCGAGCTTATAGTTGATACGGCTGAGGGGACAATACCCGTTTCATCAGGTGAGGTTAGTGTGCGCGGTATCTATGGATATATATAAGTTTGAATAAAATTGCCCATAATGCACGTTCGCACTCCTTCGCATACTTTGTAATTATGAACAAAATGGAAACTTTTAGCACTCTCGGCAGAAGAGTGCTAATTTTCTATTGACTTTTGTTTTTTAGGGTGTTATAATATATAAAAATATTTTATGAGGTGAGAAGTTGGATTAAAATTGCCCATAATGCACGTTCGCACTTGCTCGCATACTCGTGTATAGCCTCGCTCGTGCGTACGCACAATATGAACAATTTTCTTTCAAACTTCAGTTATGCGAAGGGAGTTAATGATAACAATGGCAAAAGGTAATATTTCAGTTGATTCGGAAAATCTGTTTCCGATTATTAAAAAATGGCTGTATTCGGATAAGGATATTTTCTTGCGTGAGCTTGTGTCTAACGGATGCGATGCCATAACAAAGCTCAAAACAATTGCACTTTCAGGCGATGTTTCAACAGATGGTTGTTATAAGGTTACGGTGACAGTAGATAAGCCGAACAAGAAGCTTATTATCACCGATAACGGTATCGGTATGACTGCTGATGAGATTGACAAGTATATTAATCAAATTGCGTTCTCAGGTGCTACGGAGTTCTTAGAGAAGTACAAGGACGAAAAGGACGATGGTGCACAGATTATCGGTCATTTCGGACTTGGTTTTTACAGTGCGTTTATGGTTGCAGACAGTGTGGAGATTGATTCACTTTCTTACGCCCCCGATGCTAAGCCTGCTAAGTGGGTTTGCGACGGAAGTATGGAGTTTGATATGACAGAGGGCAAACGCAAAGAACGCGGTACACAGATAACCTTGAATATTGCCGAGGACAGCGAGGAGTTCCTTGATGAGTTTAAAATCCGTGAGATATTGAGAAAATACTGTTCATTCCTGCCTGTTGAGATTTATTTAGAAAGCACGGATAAGCCCGAGCCCAAGGAGGGCGAGGAGCCCGAGGCACCAAAGCCCATTAATAACACCACTCCCCTATGGATGAAAAAACCATCAGAGTGCACGGACGAGGAATACAAGGAGTTCTACCGTGATGTGTTTATGGACTTTAATGAGCCTCTGTTCTGGATTCATCTTAATGTTGACTATCCATTTAACTTAAAGGGTATCCTTTATTTCCCGAAAATCAATCACGAATTTTCAGGGGTTGAGGGACAGATTAAGCTGTTTAATAACCAGGTGTTCGTTGCAGATAACGTTAAGGAGGTTATTCCTGAATTTTTGATGCTCCTTAAGGGCGTTATAGACTGTCCCGAGCTTCCGCTAAACGTGTCACGTAGCTTTTTGCAGAATGACGGATATGTGAAAAAGATTGCATCACATATTACGAAAAAGGTTGCCGATAAGCTGACGGGACTTTATAAGAACGATAAGGAAAACTACGTAAAGTACTGGGAGGATATTAATATATTTGTCAAGTACGGCTGTGTGCGTGACGAGAAGTTCTACGACAAAGTTAAAGATGCTATCGTTTATAAAAATCTTGAGGGTGAGTACAAAACTATCACAGAGCTTTGCGACGGCAAGGAAAAGGTGGAAATATATTATGTTTCCGATGAAAAACAGCAGTCGCAGTATATTAATATGTTCAAGGAACAGGGGCTTGATGCAGTTATTCTGCCAACTATGATGGATACACATTTCATTTCGTTTATCGAAATGAAGGATCAGAATATTAAGTTCAAGCGTATCGATTCGGCGCTTGCGGATATTTCCGACAGTGTTGTGGAGAGCGATGATGCAACATCACTTGTTGATATGTTTAAAGCCGAGCTTAATGATGAGTCCTTAAAGATTGAGGTACAGAAGCTTAAAAATGAGTCTGTTCCGGCAGTAATCCTTTTGAGCGAGGAGTCACGCCGTATGCAGGAGATGTACAGAAGCTATGGTCAACAGTTTGCAGGTATGGCAAGTATGTTTACAGACGAATTTACCCTTGTGCTTAATGATAATAACGAGCTTATCAAGAAGCTCCCCACTCTTGATGATGATACGAAAAAGCTTGTTATTAACCACGTTTATGATCTGGCAAAGATTTCACATAGTCCCTTGGACGGTGAGCAGATGAGCAAATTTATTGCACGCTCGAATGAGTTGTTAAAGAGATTAGTTTAATATAACACAAAAAATACTGCACAAACGCCCTGTGCAGTATTTTTTGTTATATTTCAAAGCAGGCCAGCTTTTAATTTACCATACTCTTACCGCACCTGCGTATCTTGCAACACGGTATGATGAGTTAATTGATGAAATCTTAACTACATCACCTGTCTGCGGTGCGTGTATCATATTACCGTTACCTACGTATATTCCTACATGGCTTATTCTGCCGCCGTTACCAAAGAATACCAAATCTCCCGGCTGTAAGTTTGCACGGCTTACATATGTTCCGGCATTTCTCTGGGATGATGCCACTCTCGGTACCGATATACCATTCTGTCTGCATACGTACTGTACAAGTCCGCTACAGTCAAATCCCTTAGGACTTGTTCCGCCCCATACATATGGTACACCCAGATATTTCTTAGCACTGTTTACTATTGCCTGTCCCTTGCCTGATGAGCTTGTTATGGCACCTGCTGTTGAGCTTGTTTCTTTCGATGAATAGCCCATAGCTGATAGACGTTTGTTTGCCGCCTCTGCCGCCTTACGTGCTTCCTCAGCTTTTCGCGCTGCCTCTGCCTTTGCATAGGCAATTTCTTTTATTTCTTTGTGTACTTCGTCCTTTATTACCCACTCATCGTCAAATTCAAGACCTGAGTTTATAACATATCCCTCGGTAAGATCATCACCGAAAAGAATTTTGATGTAGTCATTCTGTGAATCTACTATGATTACCTCATCACCGCCGTTTACTGTGCCGACACTTGAAGCATCCTTTGTGCCTGATGTTCTTACTATCAAGCCGTTTTCTGATGTAACCGTTGCTTTTTTATAATGATCATACTGCTTTGCTGCGGTTTCTGCTTCGGTTTTGTCAAGGGTTACAAGATCCTTTCTAACGTATCCTGATTCACCATCAACCATTACCTTGTACCAGTCTTCTGTGCTTTCAAGCACTTCAAGGCTTTCTGCTCCACTCATTGTGCCTATTGACTCTGCATCATCACTTGGCGTAGTTTTGAGCTCCGTCGTACCGGTTACCTTTGCATATCCTTCTGTCAGTGAACTTTTTTCAGCTATCGCCTGTTTTAGCTCTTCATCCTTGACATCTGCCTCGCTCATTGATATGCTCTCTGTTTTATTGGCATTTGCAAGTTTTGAATTTTTTTCGGGCTGTACAGACATACCCGACACCTGAAAAAAGCTAAGCGTTCCTACCATTGCAACAGAAACTATCGCCATGATAGTGTGCTTTAAATTTCTCATTTTAAAATAAACCTCCCATTGTAATATTGTTCGAAAAATGCATTGTTACGAAGTTTGCATAAATATTACCGAATTATTACAGAATCCATTATACACACAATTATTACGTTTGTCAACCCTTTTTTGCAACTTTTTTTCAATTTTTGTAATTCCATTGCAAATTTACTGAAATATTTCGTAATATTTTTGTAATATTTAAGTGTGTTATGGTGTTTTGGGAGGTTTATTTTATAGTGTTCTTAAATGCTTGGGGTAGTGGTTTTTCACTGTTTGACCGCTTCCCTTGCCCCAGCCGAGAACATATTCATCCGCTTTTACCACGCACCAGCCTGATATATCAGAAGATATGGTTTCACCGTGCATATATCCTTTGATTTCATTAGAGTCTTTCGGGAATTCTACCTTGTTAATATATACGTCCTCTGAGAATACGTGGGAAAGTGCGTGGGAGGGTTCAAATCTGTTACGTTTTATAACTCCAAGATGCAATCCGCATCGCAGGACTTTCAATTTGTCGAGATTTACATATTCAGGGAGCAAATACAGATTATCACCAAAAAGGATAAATTCTCCGTCAAGATGTATTTTAATATGTTCTTTTTCAAATTCGTAATACAAATTTTTTGCATTTTCTAATTCCAAATTACCGGATTTCGTTTTTTTCTTAATAAATTCAGTTGTTTTTTCGTTTTTCTCTGTTCTTTTAAGCAGTGCCGCAAAATGCCCCTCGCCCTTGTTCCTGTGGGGGAACACTCTGCGACAGCTTTCCATACCCTCGCCTATCCCCGCCGACAGCATACTAAGCTCACTTATAGGGCAAAGTTCCATATTGTATTTATCCTGCATATATTTCACAACCGCTTCATTTTCGTCATAAGAAAATGTGCAGGTTGAATACATTATATATCCTCCGCATTTTAGCATTTTATATGCATCATCAAGAATGTTTTTCTGACGCATAGCACAGGAAAGTGTATGGCTGATGCTCCATTCGCTGACCGCCTGTGGTTCTTTTCTGAACATTCCCTCGCCAGAGCAGGGTGCATCAACTATAATACCGTCAAAAAATCCCTCAAACCTTTCGGCAAGCCGTGACGGTGTTTCATTTGTTACGATTGTATTTTTAAGTCCCATTCTTTCGACATTTTCCGACAAAATCGATGCACGCTTTGGAATTATTTCGTTTGCTACTAAAAGTCCTTCGTTTTTCATTCTCGCACCGATATGTGTTGTTTTTCCGCCGGGCGCGGCACATAAATCAAGAATTTTTGCGTTCTTACACAGGGGAAGTCCCACAGCAACGCACATTGCCGAGGGCTCCTGAAAATATACTGCTCCCGCGGCATGATAGGGATGATTACCTGTAATCTCACCATCTTTTACATAGTATCCGTCACTACACCACAAAACCTGTTCGCAATCAATTAAAATATCAGGTGTGCTGTCACATTTTAATGTATTTATGCGTATTCCTTTATTAATCTCTGTATCATAGGATGTTATGAACGCATCATATTCGTCGCCTGTTAAATCCTTCATACGCTGACAAAAATCATTGGGTAAAATCATTTGCAAATCCTCAACTTTTAAATTAATACACATATTATACACTATACTTTAAATTTTTTCAATGTTTTTACTGTTAAATCGCAAAAAAGGGTTGACTTTTTTGAGTTTCTATGATATTATATTTAGCGTTATCAATGCCGATGTGGTGGAATTGGCAGACGCGCCGGACTCAAAATCCGGTGGAGTAAAATCCGTATCGGTTCGACCCCGATCATCGGCACCAAAACCAATGCCTGCTCATCGAGTAGGCATTTTTTGTATAGGAGAGATTCAGCTATGAATAAAATACTGATAGTTGTTGATATGCAAAATGATTTTATAGACGGCACCTTAGGTACAGCCGAGGCACAAAAAGTCATCCCAAATGCTGTTAACAAGATAAGAAGCTTTAATGGTGATGTTTATGCTACTCTTGACACTCATTACGATAACTACTTAGAAACAAGTGAGGGTATTAATCTGCCTGTTATGCACTGCATAAAAGACAGTGATGGGTGGAAACTTAATGATAAAATACAAGACGCTCTTAACAGTGTAGGATATACGCCCATACTTAAGCCCACATTCGGCTCAACGGAGCTTGCGACGGTAATATCCGAAAACTATGACATTTCTGATATTGAAATTGAGCTTATGGGACTTTGTACCGATATATGTGTTGTGTCAAACGCACTGCTTTTAAAAGCCTTTTTCCCTGAAGTAAAAATATCCGTTGATGAGTCCTGCTGTGCAGGAGTGACACGGGAAAGTCATAATGCGGCACTTGCTACAATGAGGAGCTGTCAAATAAATATTATAGGAGCTGATAACAATGTTTAATGCTTGTAAGGTTAAAGACGGATGTGTAGAATGGATTCGCAGATTTTTTGAAGAAAACGGCAAGGACGCCAATGCAATAGTTGGAATTTCAGGCGGTAAGGACAGTTCCGTGGTTGCGGCACTGTGTGTTGAGGCGCTTGGTAAGGACAGAGTTATAGGCGTGCTTATGCCCTGCGGAGAACAGCAGGATATAGATATGGCATATATGCTTGTAAATCACCTCAAAATCAAGCACTATCTAGTAAATATAAAAGATGCAGTGGAGGGATTAAAGAAGGCACTTCCCTTTGAGGCCAGCACACAAACAAATGTTAATATGCCGCCCCGTATACGTATGACAACCCTTTATGCCGTTGCACAGAGCCATAACGGACGAGTTGCAAACACCTGCAATCTGTCTGAGGATTGGGTTGGATATTCAACACGCTACGGCGATGCGGCAGGGGATTTTTCACCCCTTTCAAATCTTACGGTAGCTGAGGTTAAGGAAATAGGACGTGTTCTTTCGCTCCCTGATGCTCTTGTTGATAAAACGCCCATAGACGGACTTTGCGGTAAAACCGATGAGGAAAATCTCGGCTTTACTTATGCAACACTTGATAGATATATACGTGAGGGCATAATAGACGATCCGAAAATAAAAGAAATAATAGATACAAAACATAGGAATAACTTATTCAAATTACAGCTTATGCCAAGCTTTAAGCCTGAAATATAAAATATGACGGAGGAATTATGGATAAACTTATAAGAGGTAACAGCACAGACGGCAGTATTCGTGTTTTTACAGCAATAACCACCGATACAGTAAATAAAGCACACTGTATACACAACACATCTGCAACAGCATCCGCCGCACTTGGCAGACTTCTAACGGCAGGTGTTGTTCTGGGTGCCCAGCTAAAGGGGGATAAGGATTCCATAACCTTGCAGATAAACGGCGACGGTCCGCTTGGTATGATGACTGTTGTAGGCAATTCATTATCGGAGGTTCGCGGCTACGTAGAAAATCCATCAGCTGATTTACCCCCAAACAGCAAGGGCAAGCTTGATGTTTCAGGTGTTATTGGAAATGGATTTTTAAGCGTTATACGTGACCTTGACCTAAAAGAACCATATATAGGCAGAACTCCCCTTATAAGCGGTGAAATTGCAGAGGATTTAACGTATTACTATGCAAAAAGCGAACAAATCCCAACTGCAATTGCTCTTGGTGTTCTTGTCGATACCGACCTTTCTGTTAAAGCTGCGGGCGGATATATGATTCAGCTTATGCCTGAGGCTACGGAGGAAACAGCAGATAAGCTTACACAGATTATAGAAAATCTTCCGCCCGTTACGGATATGATTATAAACGGAATGAGTGCAGAGGATATAGCCTTTGCAGTAACAGATGGTTTTGATATGCTCCTTGATTTGAACTCGCCTACACCAAAATATAAGTGCACCTGTTCAAGAGAACGTATGGAGCGTGCTCTTATTTCATTGGGCAAGAAAGAGCTTTCCGATATAATAGAGGAGCAGGGTGAGGCAGAAATGACCTGCCGATTCTGCGATAATGTGTATAAATTTACAAAATCCGCACTTTCTGAGCTTATGGACAAGGCGAAAGGGGAAATAAAATGAATTTAGTAAAGGCTTATGTGGTACTACCCTGCTATAACGAGGAAGAAGTTCTCCCCGAAACATTAAAGCGAATGCTTGATCTGTTTTCGGAGATGAAAAATAATAGACTTATTTCATCATCAAGCCGTATCGTTTTTATTGATGACGGGTCAAAGGATAGGACCTGGGAGCTTATTTCACAATTTGAGGCAGAGCATACAGAGGTTTGCGGCATAAAGCTTGCCCATAACGCAGGACACCAGAACGCACTATACGGCGGACTTATGGCGGTTAAGGATTTATGCGACTGTGCAATATCAATTGACGCGGACTTACAGGACGATATAAATGTTATCCCTGCAATGATTAAAAAGTTCCGTGACGAGGAATGTCAAGTCGTCTACGGAGTACGTAACAAGCGTGATACCGATACCGCATTTAAGCGTGTTACGGCACTTGGTTTTTACAAGCTTATGAAGGTTATGGGTGTTAATATGGTCTACAACCACGCTGACTATCGGCTAATGAGCAAGGATGCACTTAATGCACTTTCCGAGTTTGAAGAACGCAATCTGTTCTTGCGTGGCATTGTTCCGCTTATCGGTTATAAATCAGATTGTGTTTATTATGACAGGAATGAACGTTTTGCAGGGAAGTCCAAATACCCATTAAAAAAGATGCTTTCTTTTGCATTTGACGGCATAACATCATTCAGCATCAATCCCATAAGAATGATTTCTGCCTTCGGAGTAGTTGCCTGCATATTTGCAGTTATTATGGCGATATATGCTATTGTTCAAAAGATTACAGGACATACCGATTCAGGCTGGGCATCTTTAATGTGTTCAATCTGGTTTATCGGCGGACTTCAGCTTTTAGGTACAGGTCTTATCGGCGAATATATAGGTAAGATGTATAAGGAAGTAAAACGCAGACCTAGATATATAATTGAAAGCTTTATCGGTGATACAAAATGATTGGTGTAAATATTATTTCGGGTATCTTTGTTGTATGCATAGTATTTGTTATTGCATTGCGTGCCTTGTCACGTTCGGGTATGGCGGTAACGGATAACAGGGTGTTTAATACACTTCTTAAAAATACAGGTCAAAATCAAGGCTTTTCCATAACAAAAAAGGAAACTGCCGCAGTTTTTGCAATAGCGTTTCTGTTTCGGGTGCTTGTATTTATCATCTCAATTTTTGCAATTTTTATTATGCTTGATGAACCGTTTTCCTTTGAAAAGCTTCTTGACATATATATGCAATGGGATGCAAATAATTATTTCCGTATTGCCACGGGCGGTTATTCATACTATGTTGAAAACGGAAATTTCACAACTCTTGCTTTTTTTCCGCTTTATCCCTGGCTTGTACGGATTTTTAATGTACCATTTAACAACCTGACATTAAGCGGACTTTTTGTATCAGCTCTTGCATATTCGGGAGCCTGTGCATATCTGTATAATCTTGTTTCCTTTGATTATAACAAGCAAACAGCAATACGTGCAATTGTATTTATATCGGTATTCCCTCATTCTTTGTTTTTCGGAACAATGATGAGCGAAAGTGTATTTTTATTTACAGTCTGCGCAACCCTTTACTATATACGCAGACACGCCTGGGAAAAGGCCGGGATTTTCGGTGCTCTTTCCGCAATGTCAAGACTATCGGGTATAATACTTGCAATCCCTGCGGCAATCGAGTGGTTTGAGCATTATCGGATTATAAAGCTTATGCGAACTAAAAGCTATAAAAAGGTATGGAGATTGTTTTATAAAAAGGGGCTGTGGATATTCCTTATGGCAGCAGGAACACTTACATATCTTGCCTGCAATTATTACACAACCGGGGAATGGTTTAAATTTTTGGAGTATCAAAAGAATATATGGAATAACACCACTGTATATTGGGGCGAATGTTTGTCTGTGATATTAGGTCAGATTCATCAAAACAAATCATTTTCACTTTTTGCGTTATGGATTCCCGAACTTATTGCAATTATTTTTACTGCTGTGGTTTTGGTCTACGGACTTCGCAAAACGCGGAGCATGTACACTGCTTTCTTAACAGTGTATCTTATAATAAATATGAGTATGAGCTGGCCCTTAAGCATAGGACGATATATGAGCTGTGCAGTGACCTCATTTATAATTCTTTCGGATTTTGCAGAAAGGCATAGATGGGCAGAAAATCTCATAACCGCAGTTTTTGCAATAGTCTTCGGCGTATTCTTTACGGCATATTTTGCAAGCAGACAGATAATGTAGCTTTAAAAAATTATTGACAAAAAGACTAATTTAGGGTATGATTAAGAGAGTAGAATAAAGTTGTTTTTTGCGAACTTTATTATATTTGTAAACCACAAAGGAGGATTTTTTAAATGAAATTAATTTATGGGGTTAATGACAAGCCGAAATTCGGACAGTTGATTATTTTTTCACTTCAGCAGTTGCTTGCGATTATGACAGCAACTCTTGTTGTTCCTGTTGTCATCAATCAGGCGTGCAATACTACTATGAGCTCGGCCGCAGCACTTTTCGGTGCAGGTATCGGTACATTGGTCTACATTGCATTTACACAGAAAAAGAGTCCAGTATTTCTTGGCTCGTCTTTTGCATTTATAGGATCTATGATTGCCGCATTTGCAGGCGGTGTATCTATGTCCTTAGGATATCTCGGACTTATAATAGGTGCTGCATTTGCAGGGTTGGTATATGTGATAATCGCAATCATTGTAAAGCTTGCAGGTGTTAAATGGATAAACAAGGTTATGCCTGTTGCAGTAATCGGACCGACCGTTGCTATTATCGGACTTTCACTTGCAGGAAACGCAATCGGCGATATGACAAAGGGTAGTATCCCTGATGTCACTGCATCTCCACTTATAACAGTTCTGTGCGGACTTGTTACTTTTATTATTACAGTCCTATGCTCTACATACGGTAAAAAAACAGTTAAGCTTATTCCCTTTATATTCGGTATTCTTGGCGGATACGTAGTGGCAGGAATATTTACAATTATCGGATACGGTGCAAATATTGACGCTCTTAAGGTGCTAAATAC
>CAKSGP010000021.1 GCA_934454745.1 uncultured Clostridia bacterium | reverse complement strand
GGGGGGTGCAGGGGGGAGCGAAGCTCCCCCCGCTCACCGAAGAAGCCTTTCGGAAAGTCTTAAAAGAGAGCTTTCTAAAAGAGAGGAAAAACGTGTTGTTGATATACCTTTGTTATTTGGAAAAAATAGTCAATATACACAAATATATCTTTCTGCTGAGGTATCCTCAATAGAGCAGGGTATTGCAATAATAAAAAATGGCGGAGTAAAACGGATATATGCCCCATGTGATGTTGCAAGGGAGCTTATAAAGGAAAAAACCAATATAGAAATCGTTTCACGCACTGCCGATATCCTTACTGATGAGGAAGTAGCAACCGAATATGTAAGCATAAGCTCACCGGCAGCTTTAGTAAAGTACAAGGACAAGGCAAAATACGGCGAATGGAGACTGAATATATATAATTCATATACTGCAGATATGTTTTCCGAGCTTAGCTGTGTTACGATTTCACCGGAGCTTAACCTTCGTGATATAAAATCCGCGATTTCTCATATAGAAAAAACACAAACAGAAATTATAGGCTATGGGCATATTCCCCTTATGATTATGAAAAACTGTCCCATAAAGGCTATGGGCAGATGTCAGAATGGGAATAATATATATAAATTAAGGGACAGAAAAGGAATGGAGTTTCCTATGATATGCACTAAAGGGTGTAAATCGGTTTTATTAAACTCCAAGCCTATTTATACGGCGGATATGATAGATGAAATCAAAGCTACCGGTGTAAATTGCATAAGGTTGAATTTCACCGTGGAAAATCCGTCTGATTGTGTAAAGATAGTAAATATGTACCGCTTAGCGCTTGATGGCAAAAAACAGCCATCTATGCCTGATAATACCTTTACAAGAGGACATTTAAAAAGAGGCGTTTAAGTACAGGTACACGAAAGGAAAAAGATATGTCAGAAATAATTCTTGCTTCGGCATCCCCAAGACGCCGTGAGCTTTTAGGAAATATGGGACTATCGTTTACAATCAAAGTGTCAAAGACCGATGAGAGTGCGGTAGATACACAAGTACCGCCTGAAATATATGTACAAGAGCTTGCACTCCTAAAGGCCTGTGCAGTTGCAAAGACCGTTATAGACAAGAAAGATGCAATCATTATATCGGCAGACACGATAGTTGTAAATGATGGCAAAATTTTAGGCAAGCCAAAGGATGAAGAGGACGCAAAAGAAATGCTTACGTCACTTTCGGGGAAAACCCATTCTGTCTATACAGGCTTTTGCGTTATGCGTCTTTATGATGCTTTTACAGTATGTAAAAATGTACGTACCGATGTAGTATTTAAAAAGCTGACAGAGGAAAAAATCGAGAGGTATATTGATACAAAGGAGCCTATGGACAAGGCAGGCTCGTACGGAATACAGGGACTTGGGGCAATGCTTATAGACCGAATAGAGGGCGACTATTTTAATGTAGTCGGACTGCCTGTAAGTGAGCTGGCAGATGTGCTTGAAACAGAATTTGGTTTTAAATTGATGTAATTTTGGAGGATAGAAGTTAATGGGAATTTTAACAAAAGATGTGGCAATTGACTTGGGTACGGCAAACACCCTTATATACGTAAGAGGCAAGGGAATAGTTATCCGCGAGCCGTCAGTTGTCGCAATTGACAGATATACAGGTAAAATAGTTGCTGTGGGTGAAGATGCAAACCGAATGATAGGCAGAACACCTGATAATATAATAGCGGTACGCCCGATGAAGGACGGAGTTATTGCTGACTTTGACATAACCCAGGCAATGATAAAGCATTTTATCCGCAAATCAAACGTTGTGGGAATTATGAAACCGAGAGTTGTAGTCTGCATACCTTCAGGAATTACAGAGGTTGAAAGACGTGCCGTTGAGGAGGCTGTTATTCAGGCAGGCGCAAAGGAGGTCGCACTGATTGAGGAGCCTATGGCGGCGGCTATGGGTGCAGGACTCCCCGTTCAACGTGCAACAGGAAGTATGGTAATGGATATAGGCGGCGGAACAACTGAGGTTGCAGTTATATCTATGGGCGGAATTGTTTCATCACAGTCAATCCGTGTTGCAGGGGATGCGTTGGATACTGCAATAATAAACTACCTTAAAAAGAATGTAGGTATTAACGTAGGCGACAAAATGGCAGAGGAAATTAAATTTGCAATCGGCTCGGCTTACGAGGACGATGATGAGGAGCTTTTTGATGTCCGCGGACGTGATGTAAGAACAGGACTCCCCAAAACCGTGCAGGTAAAAGAAAGTCAGATACGTGAGGCAATGCGTGAAAATATAGAAGAAATGCTTGAGGCGGTGAAAATGACACTTGAGCATACTCCGCCGGAGCTTGCCGCAGATGTTATGGAGCGCGGCATTATGCTTACAGGCGGCGGTGCACTTATAAAAGGTCTTGACCGCTTGCTTACGAGTGTTACAAAAATACCGGCATACGTTGCAGAATATCCCCTTGATTGTGTTGCGGTAGGAACAGGCAAGGCATTAGATAACATCAAAGAGCTTTTAGCAAGACGTAAGTAAGGGAGAATACAATGAGCTTCTTTTCTAAAAATTGGAAATCAACCATAATTGTGATTGCCGCAATTTCTGCAGGTTGCTTTGTTATAGAGCATTTTGCAGGCTTTAACCCTGTGTCAGCGGTTGTAAATACAGTTGCATCACCGTTAAAAAGCGGAGTTTCCTATATTGCATATTCACTTGGCAATGTACGTGATATTATATGGGATATGCGTGTATATAAAAGTGATAACGAAAAGCTTGAAGCGGAAATCATCAGGCTCAAGCAGGAGGCACGCGATATAAGTGCATACAAAGAGGAAAACGAGCGTTTATCCGCACTTTTGGAGCTTAAAAATTCAACAGCTGATGAATATACATCAGTTGCCGCAAGCGTTATTTCCTATTCCCAAAACGAATGGTACCGTGTGATTGAAATTAATAAGGGTGCAATAAACGGTATATCCAAGGGCGCGGCTGTAATAACACCTGACGGAATAGTAGGCAGTGTTACAGAGGTCGGACCAAGCTATTCTATTGTTACAACAATTCTTGATAAGTCCTCGGTTATAGGTATAAAGGTATCAAGAACAGATGGTACGGGACTTGCAGAGGGTGATGACGAGCTTGCAAAGGACCTTAAATGTAAGCTGTCGTTTCTTGATAGGGATACACCCATTATTGTAGGCGACGTTATAGAAGCATCAGGCAGCGGCGGAATATATCCGCAAGGACTTGTAATAGGAACGGTAGTAAATGTATCTGCTAACAGTGCCGGTACTCTAAACTATGCAGAAATTGATCCGGCGGTGGATTTTTCGTCACTTCGCAATGTCCTTGTCATAACCAGCACAAAATAAGAAGGGAAAATGGGTAATGAAAAATTTAAAGCTTGTTTTATGTATTTTTGTTCTATATTTACTGCAAAACATAATATGCCCTATTTTGTTCGGCTCAGAATTTACTCCTGAACTCCTGTTAGGCTTTGCAGTTTCCTATACAGTTCTTGAGAGCAAATTCAGTAAGGCATCAGCGGTGATTATAATAACATCTCTGCTCACTGCTACCGGAACAGGCAGAGTGTTTTCCCTTGTGGCGATTTTAGCTGGACTTGCCGCCGTTACGGCATATATTATAAAGGATTATATACGGTTTATTCCGCAGTTTGTACGTACTCAGGCTGTTATAGCTGTTTTTGCTTTTATAATGTGTATTTCAGAGTATTTTATATTTTCAAAGGCTATGTCTGTGGGATTTGTTTTAAATACAGCTATACGCTACACCGTGTATACAACCATAGCATCCTGCATTATATATTTAATACTTAAAAGGACAATGTTTAAATTCAATGACAAAAAGCTTTTAACAGCATAGGAAAGGAACTAAGGTTTTATGTATAACAGTAAATACCGCTTTTTATTGCTAAAAATTATTGCGTTTGTTATGTTAATACTTATTTTGGTGCGTCTGTTTTCTATGCAGATTATTAACGGCGAGGCTTATGTAAAAACTGCCCGATCACGAGCATCTGCGAACATAACCACTACTGCACCCAGAGGCGATATCCTTGACAAATACGGAAAGGTCCTTGTTACAAACAAGGTGGGATATTCCTTGCGTCTGCAAAAAATGAGCAGCGATGATGCGGTTATAAATAAGACAATAAACGATGTTTTAGATATCCTTGACGATACAGGCTGTGCGGCTGTGAACACACTGCCAATTTCTTTGGAAGCACCATATAAATTTGAATTTCAGGATAAAAACGATAATGGCAAGACAGGAGACGAGAAAAAAAGCTGGTTTGAGAACAATAAATATACAGGCGAATATATCAATTCAAAAATGGATGCACAGGAGATTATTAATGCCTATTGTGATATTTTCCATATAGAGGGCGACCGTGAGAGTAAGCGTGTCCGTGACATTGTGGGAATAAGATATGAAGCGGATATAAAGCAATTTTCGGCAGTAACGCCTGTAACAATTGCTGAGGATATAAGTGCCGAGGCGGTAACTGCTATAAAGAGCCGCCGTGAGTCGATTAAGGGCATAACTATTGCAGAGGATTATATAAGGTCATACACAAATCCCGGCTTTGCTACCCATATTCTCGGCAGAACAGGACAAATTTCAAGTGATGAATATACTAAAAATAAAGAAAAGGGATACGGAATTAACGATTTAATCGGTAAGCAGGGCGTTGAACGCTGGGCGGAACAGTATCTTCGCGGTATAGACGGTATTGAAGGCACATATACCAAAATTGACGGTAAAGAGGTTGAGCTGTACGCATCAAAAGACCCGGTACCGGGTAATTATGTAATGCTTACAATTGATTCGGAGCTTCAAAGCACTCTTGAAACCTCCCTTGAAAACACAATAAAAGGAATAGGCGGCGGCTGTAACGCAGGCGGTGCGGTAGTGCTTGATGTAAACACAGGCAACACCCTTGCCATAGCCTCATACCCCACCTATGATATGTCAACCTTTAACGAGGATTATTCCGAACTGATTAAAGACGAATCAAACCCGATGCTTAACCGTGCAGTTTCAGGTCTTTACAGTCCCGGTTCAACCTTTAAGCCTCTTACGGCGATTGCCGGAATACAGTCCGGGGTAATAAAAACAAATGAACAGATTACCTGTACAGGTATTTATGATTTCTATCAGGACTACCAGCCAAGCTGTTGGATATGGTCAGAATATCACCTTACCCATGGTCATCAGAACGTTACGCAGGCGATTGAGAACTCCTGTAATGTTTATTTCTATGAGCTTGGCAGACGGCTTGGAATTGACAAAATTGATGAATATGCAAAAAAATTCGGACTTGGCGAATATACGGGCATTGAGCTTACTGAGGAAACCTCAGGACATATGGCAAGCCCTGGATATAAAGAACAGGTGGTAAAAAACGTTACCGATAGTAGCTGGTTTGGCGGCGATACGCTTCAGGCGGCAATCGGACAGTCGTACAGCCTTTTTACTCCTGTACAGCTTGCAAACTACTGTGCCACAATCGCAAACGGCGGTACACGCTACAAGGTGAATTTAATAGACAGCATACGTTCGTCTGTTGACGGCTCTATTGTTGAGGAATTTAAACCTCAGGTAATTGAAAAAATTGATATTTCACCTGATGCGATCAATAAAATTCACGATGGTATGAAAAAGGTTGTAGATGAGGGTAGTGCAAGCTCGATTTTTGAGGGTTATCCCATTAAGGTTGGCGGTAAAACGGGAACGGCACAGCTTGGAAAGGGCGAAAACAACGCTATATTTATTGCGTTTGCACCCTTTGACGATCCGCAGATAGCAATTGCAGTAGTGCTTGAACACGGAGTTCGCGGAACAAATGCAGGACGTGTTGCAAGAGATGTTTTTGATAAGTATTTCTTTGGCTCTGCTTCAGAGTCAGAGGAAACTCCTTCGCCTGAAGTAAACGGAATGATACAATAAGAAAGGAGAATGCGGAAAATGGAAAATAAAGAGCTTGTAACCTTTAAAGGCATGGCAGACGGTGTGCGTATAAACTTAAGCGAGGATGTAGGTATTTTTGAGCTTTTAGAGGCGCTTGAAAAACGCATATCTGAAAGCAAGGCTTTTTTTGGTGACGGCGATTGTAAAATAAGCTTTGGTCAAAGACGGCTTTCATCCTCGGATAAGCAACGGCTTGAGGAGCTTTTAAAAAGAATTTTGCCAATGTGCCGTGTCAGCTTTGAAACAGATTCTGCAAAAAACATTCCCCAAACCGATTGGATTTTGGCGTATAAGGAAAGAGGCAAGGAAACAGAACAAAAAAACGAGTCCGAACAGGATAATGATGAATTTATATCTGTTTTTCGTTCAAACCGTGCCAGATTTTATGAGGGAGTATTAAAGGACGGTATGACCTTGCGTTCTGACGGACATCTCATTTTGCTTGGGACAGTACCCGAAAGTGCATCACTTATAGCCGCAGGTAATATTATAGTTATCGGCGGACTTTACGGGACTGCACACGCAGGCTGTAACGGACATAACGGCTCGTATATCATTGCAATGGATATGCACCCTAAGGGACTTGCCATTGCAATGACCGCAGAGGAATATACATATACTCAGACAGAGCATACACAAACTGATGTACAAGCTGATAAAAAAACGCTCTTTAGTCTGTTTAAGAAAAAGAGCGAATCAGAGGAAACTGATCTTGAAAAATCCGATAATCAGACGATTTCGGCAATTGCTTTGTTGAAAAATAACAAAATTGAGCTTGATAATTTTACAATCCAAGACTTTACAAATTAAAAAAATATGGTATAATAATATTAGGGTGTTATGGAGGCATATAATGGGTAAGTTGGTAATAGTTGCATCAGGCAAAGGCGGAACGGGCAAAACCACTTTCACATCACAGGTGGGGATTTTGCTTTCTTCTTTGGGCAAGCTTACAGCAGTTGTTGATGCAGATGCAGGCTTTCGTAATCTTGATATAGCTTTAGGTCTTGAAAACAGTGTAGTTTATGATTATTCCGATTACATATCAAAAAATGCCGATATTGATGATATATTAATAAAAAATCCTGATACAGAAAATATGTACTTTATAGCGGCACCGCAGTCTGCGGTAACCTCGGATTTTGATATTGATCGGACAAAGCAGTTCTGGGAAACATTAAAATCAAGATTTGATTTTGTTCTTGCAGATGCGCCTGCCGGTATGGGTGACGGGTTTCGGTTTGCATCAGATTATGCTGATTGTGCGGTTATAGTGTCTCTTACCGAAGCATCATCGCTTCGTGATGCAGATCGTGTAATAGAAGCACTTCGAGAAAGCGGAATAGAAGATATCCAACTTGTTTTAAACCGAATAAATCGGGAGCTTATAGAAAAAAAGGTACATATGAATGTAGACGATTGTATAGACGTTTTATCAATACCTATTCTCGGGCTTGTACCCGACGATGATGCGGTAGCAGAATCAGTCGTTTGTGGAAAGGCTATTGCACAAGAAGGTAATGGTGCAGGGCAGGCATTTTTAAATATTGCAAAGCGAATGACAGGCGAACATATACTGATGATGGAATTTGATAAGCCGTCAAGAGATACTATCTGGTCACGAATGAAAAAGACTTTTTCAAAGTCATAGTAAAGAAAGGGGAGAGATTTGTGAACATTGCATTGATAGCACATGACAAAAAGAAGGAATTAATGATACAGTTTTGCATTGCATATAAGGGGATTTTGGAAAAGCACACTCTTTATGCAACAGGAACAACAGGAAAAGTAGTAGCAGAAAATTCAGGACTAAATGTTTACAGATTTTTATCAGGCCCTCAGGGGGGCGACCAGCAGATTGGTGCAAGAATTGCTTATAATGAAATAGACCTTGTTCTGTTTTTCAGAGATCCGTTAAATCCCGAAAACTACGAGCCTGATGTATTCTCGCTTTTAAGATTATGTGATATGCACAATATCCCGATTGCGACAAATGCCGCAACCGCCGAGGTGCTTATACACGGTCTTGAAAGAGGAGATTTAGATTGGCGTGATATTGTAAATCCTAAAGATTAATATGGTTTTCCATATTAATCTTTTTATTTTGTAAGAAAAATTTTAAAAAAGTACTTGACAAATCGCTAAAAAGTGATATAATTGAATTAGTAATAGTTACTGATAATTTTAAAAGGAGTCATTACTATGGGATATTCAAAGCAACGGGAAATGCTGTTGTCAGTACTTCGCAGTACAAGCTCCCACCCCACAGCTAATGATATTTATGAAGAAATGCGTAAGCGTGATCCGAAAATAAGCTTGGGTACGGTTTACCGAAACCTTGCGTTATTAACTAAGAGCGGGACTATTCTCCGAATAGATACGGAGGATGACAGCGTTCATTATGATGGATTTACACACCCCCATTACCATTTCATTTGTAACGAATGCGGTGAGGTGACGGATTTGTCAATAGACCCAATCAGCATTGATTCCGAAGTAGAGAAAGAAATCGGCGGAGATGTCGTCGGACACAGTTTTGTCTTTTACGGCAAGTGTAAAAAATGTAAATAATTTAAATTTTAAGGAGGAAATAATTATGGCAAAGTATGTATGTCCAGTATGCGGATATGTTCACGAGGGAGACAGTGCACCGGAGAAGTGCCCACAGTGCGGAGTTCCGGGCTCAAAGTTCACAAAGATGGATGAGAGTGCAGATCTTAATTTTGTTTGCGAGCACGTAATCGGTGTTGGTGCAAAGGACCAGGTAGAGCCCGATGTGTATGAAGGTCTTAAGGCTAATTTTGAGGGTGAATGTACAGAAGTGGGTATGTATATTGCAATGTCAAGACAGGCAATAAGAGAGGGATATCCCGAAATCGGCGAGTTCTATATGAGAGCAGCTCTTGAGGAGGCAGAGCACGCTGCAAAGTTTGCAGAGCTTTTAGGTGAGGTTGTCACAACAAGCACAAAGAAAAATCTCCAGATGAGAGCAGAGGCAGAGTGCGGTGCAACTGCAGGTAAGTTCGAGCTTGCAAAGCGTGCAAAAGAACTTGGCTACGATGCAATCCATGATACAGTTCATGAGATGGCAAAGGACGAAGCAAGACACGGCAAAGGCTTTGAAGGAATGCTTAAGAGGTATTTCGGATAATGGAAAATTACGTAATCTGCAATTGTAAACATGTAACCTATGCAGATGTTGAAAACGCACTTCACAATGAAACGAAGTTTGAGAATGTGGAAAAGCTTTTTGATGATGTTCAAAAAATTACAAAATGCTCAACAGGCTGCGGCGGTTGCCACGATAAGATTTTAGAAACGATATCTGAGATAATGAGCATATAAAGTTCAAAAAAGGTAGATATGTTTTTATACATCAGGATTTTATAGGGCAGGGCTATGAGTCTCGCCCTATTTTACTACATTACAAAATTTTTAAGTGCTGTTATTTAGTATCTGCATTTACATATATGTATGATTTGAAACTCAAAAGTACGTTTACAGACGATACAGGGTGGAACGAACCATGAAATAATTGCACAAAGACCAGACAATCAGATGATTTTGATGAGGACAAGAAAAAAGAATCGAATGTAGGTGTGAATAGTCATATTGCAAAGTCTATCGAGATGGATAAGTTGATTTATATCCTGACTTATATTCTCAAAGCACCGCAAAAATCTTGACTAATTGCTGATTATATGTTATAATATTTATATAAAAGTATTAAATAAATCTGACTATATCTATGTCGAAACTCGGCAAGATAGACCTTTGGTGGTATAATAAGTTATATGAAAGGATAAGGTGATTAAAATGGAACTTAAAGGAAGTAGAACAGAAGCCAATCTAATGGCGGCATTTGCAGGGGAATCTCAGGCAAGAAATAAATACACATACTATGCGTCAAAAGCAAAGAAAGACGGATATGTACAGATTGCAAAGCTATTTGAGGAAACTGCGGCAAACGAGAAGGAACACGCAAAAATCTGGTTCAAGCTACTTAACGGGGGCAGCGTACCTTCAACTATCGAAAATCTTGAGGATGCGGCAGCAGGCGAAAACTATGAATGGACCGATATGTACTCAGGCTTTGCAAAAGAGGCTAAGGAAGAAGGCTTTGATGATATAGCAAAACTGTTTGAAATGGTTGCAGAAATCGAAAAGGCACATGAGGAACGTTACAGAAAGCTTCTTGCAAATATAAAGGGAGATGCTGTATTCTCAAAAGACGGCGATGTTATTTGGGAATGTTCAAACTGCGGTCATATTTGCGTAGGTAAAAAGGCTCCGGAGGTTTGCCCTGTATGCAACCACCCGCAAAGCTATTTTATGATTAAAGCAGAGAATTATTGATTATTTGCGAATGGGGATGTAAAAAAACAGCACCGAACGTTTGACGGCGAATTTATACATTTTTTGATATGAACGAATCGCTAAAAAGCATTGTTAAATCTATTGTTTGGGAGAAAATCTGCAATTTGCAGATTTTCTTTTATTGTATAACGAAAACCACGCGATAGTCGCGTGGTTCAACAAAGATTAACCGATAAAGAAAAAATTTTATATTACCTATTGACAAGGTAGGAAATATATGCTATACTATTACCAACCTGAAAGGTAGGTAATAGATATGACGAAAATTTTTGAAAAGCTCGTAAGAGCAAATTACAGATTTGGACGAATGCGTTAAACAATATAAAGATATATTGAGAGAAATACACCAAATTTGAAAGGAAATGAATAATATGTCAGAATATAAATTTGAAACACGTCAATTACACGTAGGTCAGGAAACTCCGGACCCGGTAACAGATGCCCGTGCAGTACCAATTTACGCAACAACATCTTATGTATTTAAAAACTCCGCCCATGCGGCGGCTCGGTTCGGATTATCCGATGCCGGAAATATTTACGGCAGATTAACAAACTCAACTCAGGAAGTGCTTGAAAAACGTGTCGCATCTTTAGAGGGCGGTGTCGCAGCCTTGGCACTTGCTTCAGGTGCGGCGGCAATTTCATACACTCTTGAGGCATTGGGATTAAACGGCGGTCACTTTGTGGCACAGAAAACCATATACGGTGGAAGCTATAATCTGCTTGCACACACCTTGCCGGGACTTGGTATATCAGCATCTTTTGTTAATATCCACGATCTTTATGAGGTTGAATCAGCAATAAAGGAAAATACCCGTGCAATATATATAGAAACCTTAGGCAATCCTAACAGTGATATTCCTGATATTGACGCTCTTGCAGAGCTTGCACATAAGCACGGCTTACCATTAGTTGTAGATAACACATTTGGCACGCCCTATCTTATACGGCCAATAGAGCATGGTGCAGATATAGTGGTACATTCTGCTACGAAATTTTTAGGCGGTCACGGTACAACTCTTGGAGGAGTAATAGTTGATTCGGGTAAATTCGATTGGAGCGCAAGCGGAAAGTATCCTGCAATTGCTGAGCCAAATCCAAGCTACCACGGCGTTTCCTTCACTGAGGCGGCAGGCCCTGCGGCATTTGTTACGTATATTCGTGCAGTTCTGCTCCGAGATACAGGCGCGGCAATATCTCCATTTGCGGCATTTCTCTTGTTGCAGGGCATAGAAACACTGTCACTAAGACTTGAACGTCACGCAGAAAACACAAAAAAAGTTGTTGAATTCCTTGCAAATAATCCTCTTGTTGAGAAGGTTAATCATCC
>CAKSGP010000020.1 GCA_934454745.1 uncultured Clostridia bacterium | reverse complement strand
TATCAAGCACAGAGCATTGGAAAACCACGCCGAGACTGCGCTTTATAAGGTCGGACTTTTTGTCGAGGTCGGTTCCGCATATTTCTACACTGCCGCCGTCTTTCTTAAGCTGTCCGCAAATGATATTTATCGTTGTGGATTTGCCCGCGCCGTTCACACCTAAAAACGCAAACAATTCACCCTCTTTGACGCGAAAGCTCAAATCGTTTACGGCGCACAAATCACCGAAGCATTTTTTCAAATGCTCTATTTGTATCATATCAGCCATATTTACCCTCCCAAGCTTTGAAGTATACAATATAATAATAAACGATTTTAGGCGTTTGTCAAGCAGGACAGTAAAATATACGGCGGAGTGATGTATTGTGAAAATTTATGGATATGTCCGTGTATCAAGCACGGACCAAAATGAGGAAAGACAGCTGTTAGCCCTGTCGGAGCGTAATGTGGACGGAAAAAATATTTACAGGGATAAACAGTCGGGAAAGGATTTTGAAAGACCGCAGTACAAAAAATTAATTAAAAGACTGCGGCAGGGCGATTTGCTTTACATATTAAGTATTGACCGCTTAGGTCGCAATTACGAGGAAATTCAAAGGCAGTGGCGTATCCTGACAAAGGAAATAGGCGTTGATATTTGCGTTATAGATATGCCGCTTTTGGACACAAGGCAAGGTAAGGACCTTATGGGGACATTTATTGCCGATTTGGTGCTGCAGATACTTTCCTTTGTCGCGCAAAGCGAAAGGGAAAACATTAAAAAACGGCAGGCAGAGGGCATTGCCGCCGCAAAGCTGAGGGGAATAAGCTGCGGCAGACCCGAAATACCGTTGCCCGAGGATTTTACGCAAACGGTAAGGCTGTGGGGTGAAAAGCTTATTACAACAGAGGCGGCGCTTAAAAAATGCGGTATGAGCAGAACCACATTTTACCGCAGAAGACGGGAACACGGGTTTACGGAATAGTAAAAGGGTTTCAAAAGGTACACCTTTTGGGATTAAAAGCTTCAGGAGGAGAAAAAATGAAAAAATTATTGTCATTAATACTTTCGGCTGTTACGGCAATTTCCCTTTTGACCGCAGGCTTCGGTTTGTCGGCAAATGCTGAAGCCGCAACAGGCGGTACAACCGGCGACTGTAAATGGTCGCTTAACGGAACGGTGCTTACAATAAGCAGCAACGGCTCAACGGGCGATTATTATTCGTGCGGACCTTTGGGGGGATGATATAACAGATGTAGTTATAGAAAATGGTGTTACCGGTATCGGAAAACGGGCATTTTACAACTGTCTCAAGCTCACCGGCATAACTGTTCCGGCAGGTGTTAAAACCATAGGCGAGAAAGCGTTTGATAATTGCAGAAATTTGGAAACCGCAGTAATCAATGCCGAAAATGTCAGTATCGGTGAATATGCGTTTTATAACTGCAAAAGTCTTTCGGAATTAAGTCTTCCGAAAATTGTTAAAAACATCGGCAAATATGCGTTTGCTTTTTGCAGTTTTACAAGCGTAACAATTCCGGGCGGAATGAAAAAGCTTGAAGGCGGTGTGTTCAGCGGCTGCGACGGTCTTACAAGCATAGTTATACCGGCAAATATCACGGATATAGGAGAAAACGCTTTTTACACCTGCGACAGCATTATAAGCGTGACCCTGCCGAGCGGCATAAACAATATAGGTAAACAGGCTTTCTACGGCTGCGACAGTCTTAAAAAAGTAAACATAACCGATATTTCAAAATGGTGCGATATAAATTTTGAGGGCTTTGCCGCAAATCCGCTTGAGAATGACAACGCGGCGTTGTATCTTAACGGCAATCTGGTAAAAGAGCTTGTAATTCCCGAGAGTGTTTCGGAAATCAAGCAGTACGCATTTAAGTACGGCACTGGATTTACATCGGTCACAATACCGTCGAGTGTTAAAAGCATAGGAGAAGAAGCCTTCCTTCATTGTGGCGATCTTGCAAGCGTACATATCGAGGGCGGCGTGACAAGCATCGGTTACAAGGCATTTTATAATTGTGATAAGCTTGCAAGCATTACCGTAAACGGCGACAAAGCAAGTATCGGCGGATATGCATTTTCGGGCTGTGAAGCCCTTACCGAGCTTAATTTGAGCGGAATTGAAGACATCGGCACAAACGCGTTCTCAGACTGCGGATTTAAAAATATCACAATTCCCGATGGTACCGTCAGCATAGGCGAGAGTGCTTTTTTCTCCTGTGGCGACCTTGAAAATATATTTATACCCAAAAGTGTAAAGAGAATATACAGCGGTGCTTTCAACACTTGGTCTGCGGATTACGATGTTTTTTACGGCGGAAGCAAAGAGGAATGGGAAGATATTGCGATAACCTCAAATAATGAAGCTTTGTTAAGATCCCGAATGCACTACAATGCAACAAAAATACCGGAAGTTGTTTTCGGTGAAAACCTTGAATACATAAACGGAGAATGGCAGTATTTCAAGGACGGAGATCAGAACTTCGATTACAGCGGACTTGTAAGCTATTGCGGCAGATGGTTCTATGTTGAAAACGGTTTTGTTAACTGGACTTATACCGGACTTACAAATTACTACGGCACTTGGTATTATGTAGACGGCGGTGTACTCAACTGGGGTTATACGGGTCTTACTAATTACTACGGTACTTGGTACTATGTAGACGGCGGTGTACTTAACTGGGGTTATACCGGACTTACAAATTACGGCGGTACATGGTACTATGTTGATGGTGGCATACTCAACTGGGGCTATACGGGTCTTACCAATTACTACGGTACATGGTATTATGTAGAGGGAAGTATACTTAATTGGGGCTACACAGGACTCACAAATTATTATGGCACATGGTATTATGTGGCGAACGGTGTGCTTGATTGGAATTATACCGGTTCTACCTATTTTTACGGTACTTGGTACTATGTAAGGAACGGAGTATTGGCATAATTATAAATAAAAACGCGTCCGCAGATTTTTTCTGCGGATGCGTTTTTTGTTTCCAAATTAATTAAACTCTGCTTAAAAGCAGCTTCGCATTGCCGGAAAGTCTTACCTGCAAGCCTGCGGGTATAAACACACCGGCACCTTTTGCGGCTGTAAGCTTTTCATCGCCGAAGCCTATGTCAACCTCGCCCTCAAGCACTACTGCCGATATAAAGCTGTCGTCATATTTAAGCGATGTGCTGCCGTTCAGCTCCATTATCTCGGCAGTGAACAGATTGCAGGAAGCAAGCTGTCTTACGCTGCCGAAGTCGGTTTTTTCGGTCTTGCCTGTGTTTCCGTACGGTATTTGCGGTCTTTCCCTTTTAGTCACATCAAGCGCTTTTTCAATGTGGAGCGGTCTCGGCTTTCCGTCCGCTCCGAGCCTGCCGTAATCCGAAACACGGTAGGTGGTGTTGGAATTCTGCTGAACCTCAGCTATAAGTATTCCCGCCCCGATGGCGTGGAGCGTACCTGCCGCTATAAAGAATACATCGCCCTTGTGAACGGGTACATAATTGCATATCTCGGGAAGAGTGTTATCCTTTATCCTGCGTTCGAATTCTTCCTTTGATACCTCACGGTTAAAGCCGTAAATAAGCTCGGCGCCCTCGTCGCAGTCAACCACATACCACATTTCGGTCTTTCCGAATTCGCCCTCGTTTTTAAGCGCATATGTATCGTCGGGGTGAACCTGAACCGAAAGACGGTCCTTTGCGTCGATAAGCTTTATAAGAAGCGGAAAATACGGAAACGCCGCCGCGTTTTTGCCTATTGCCTTATCGCCCCAGAGCTTAAGCACCTCGGGCAGCGTCTTTCCGGCAAGTTCGCCGTTTTCCACAATATCCGACCCGTCCTTATGGCAGGAAAGCACCCATGTCTCTGCGGCTTTTTCCTTGTCGGTTTCATAATTATATTCGGTTTTCAGTCTTGTTCCGCCCCAAAGGTAATCCTTTACAGGCGGTTTTAACAACAATGGATAAGTCACAATCTATTTTCCCTTTCAAAGTAAATGCTGAATACTTTATATTTCGATAAATAAGAACTTTTTAATAAGTGAATTAACAGTTTAAAATCATTTACTGTAATTTAATTCTAATCGTCAAACACTTCGCCGTTTATTATAACCGTCTTAATATCTATGTTTTCATCCACAATAAGCAGGTCAGCGTCAAACCCCGGCTTTATATGACCCTTTTTTATACCGAGCATTTCGGCAGGCGTTGTACTTGCCATTCTTACGGCGTCGTAAAACGGTATTCCGAATCTTACAGCGGTTTTAACACAGTCAAGCAGTGCAGCGCTGCTGCCCGCTATCGTTCCGTCGGCAAGCCGCGCGGCGCCGTCCTTTAAAAGCACCTTAAGTCCGCCCGACTCATATTCGCCGTCGGGCAGTCCCGCGCTTCTTATGCTGTCGCTTATAAGTACCATACGGTCAGCTCCGAACATCTTATATGCCGCAAGCACGCAGGGTCTCGAAATATGAAATCCGTCGCAGATTATCTGCGTGTAAATGCGGTTTATAAATCCCGCTCCGATGGGTCCGGGGTTGCGGTGGTGAAACGGCGGCATTGCGTTATACATATGCGTAAGGCAGGAAGCGCCGTTTTTTATGGCTTCTTCGGCAGTAGCGTAATCGCAGTCGGTATGTCCTATTGATACTATACATTCGGGCGTCACCGCTTTAATAAATTCCATACTGCCCTGTCTTTCGGGCGCTATTGTTATCATTTTTACATTTTTAAACCGTGAAAAGCCCTTTATATCGGAATCCCTTATATATTTTTCATTTTGGGCTCCCTTGTGCTTTTCGGAAATATACGGTCCCTCAAGGTGAAAGCCTAAAATTTCGGCTCCCTCAAAGTCCGTTCTTGCGTTTGTGACTTTTAAAAGGTCATCATACCCCATTGTCATAGTGGTAGGCAAAAAGGATGTTGTGCCGTGCTTTGCGTAAAACCGACACATTGGCTCAAAATCGGCGTCCATTGTGTCCATTCCTATACAGCCGTGGGTATGCACATCTATAAAACCGGGTATCAGTCTGTTCCCGCAGGCGTCTATATCTCCGCCGCGGCGGTTTTCCTCTACCGATACGATTTTGCCGTTTTCTATAAGAACGCTTTTCAATTCTCCGTTTATATCAGCATTATAAATTATCATTTTTCCGCCTTAATTCTCGCTGTAAATAACCGTTATGTCGGGGTGAAGCTGTAATATCGAAGCAGGTATTTCGGGGGTTATAGGTCCGTAAAACGCTTTTTCGAGTATATCCCTCTTTGCCTTGCCGTTTGCTATAAGCAAAATCTTTTTTGCCTGCATTATTGATACCATTCCCATTGTAATGGCTCTCTTGGGTACTTCGTCCTCATTTTCGAAAAACCGTGAGTTTGCTTTGATGGTGCTTTCGTGCAGATCTACCACATGGGTGCTTTTTACAAAGTATTTATCAGGCTCGTTAAAGCCGATATGTCCGTCAAGCCCTATTCCTAGAAGCTGTAGGTCAATACCGCCCAGCTCCTCTATATGATCGTCATATCTTCTGCCCTCGCCCGCAAGGTCAACCGCACAGCCGTTAGGCACAAAGGTGTTGTTCATATCTATATTGATATGACAAAAGAGATTGTGATTCATAAAATAGCGGTAGCTTTGGTCGCTTTCGCCGTCAAGACCCACATACTCGTCAAGGTTTACCGTGGTGACGAGGCTAAAATCAATATCTCCCTTATTGTACCAATCTATAAGCTGTTTATATGTGCCGAGCGGCGTAGAGCCGGTCGCAAGACCCAGCACGCTGTCAGGCTTTATTATTACCTGCGCGGATATTATATTTGCCGCGTGACGGCTCATTTTTTCGTATGTTTCTACCGTTATAAATTTCATATATCAAATCCCCTTGTAAAGTCCGCCGTCAGCCATTTTATTTAAAGCCGATGACACCATAGCCTTATCCTCTTTATAGGTAACTCCGTACCATTTATCCTCGGCAATAAGAACCTTTACACGCTTTTCGCCTGTTTCGATAAGCTTTGTCACCACGCTCGGCAGATAATACTCGGATTTCGGAACATTAATCTTTTCCTTTAAAAATTCCTTAAACCCCTCCTCCGCATAGCAAAACAGGTCGGGCATAAAGCCCCACAAATTCATTGAAACCACCGTATCCGGCGACATTGCCGTCCATGTCTTTCCGTCGTCCTCGGTGTATTTGCAGTCTACAATTTTAGTTCTTTCGGTAACGGACTTAAGTTCGCCGTTTTCAATCTCGCATACGCCTCTTGAAACGAAACCGTTTTCGGTAAGGGTGTTTGAAAGCCTGAAGCCTACCATACAGTAATCCTTATCGTTGTTTCTTAAAAAGTCAGCCATATGCAAGAAAGCGGTCTTGCCGTAATAATCGTCGGCATTTATAACCGCAAACGGCTCATTTACAACATCCTTACAGCAAAGCACAGCGTGCGCCGTACCCCACGGCTTTTCTCTGTCTGACGGGCAGGTAAATCCCTCGGGCAGCTTATCGGTCTCCTGAAAAACATACTCGGTCTTAACCATTTTCTCTATATGCTTTGCGGTAACAGCCTTAAAGTCCTCTTCAATGGCGTGCTTTATAACAAAAACAACCTTGTTGAAGCCTGCCTTTACCGCGTCGTATACAGAATAATCAAGCAGAATTTCTCCGTTCTTTCCGATAGGCGCTATCTGCTTCAGTCCTCCGAAACGGCTTCCCATTCCCGCCGCCATTACTACAAGCGTAATATCTTTATTCATAAAATCCTTCCTTATCCAAATAAGTTATCAGTTCTTAACATTCTTAAATTCACGCATTACAAACTCATTAATTTTATCCCACTGTGCTTCCATGTCCGAAACAAGCTTGAACTGTGTTCTGCACCTGTCCAAATTATGTTCCTTTCGGGAAATTTTGAAATATGTATCACCATCAAGATAATCTGTCAAGAAACTCATTCCGAACTCGAGCGTCATAAGATTTGCACCTATTGGTAGTGATATTGCTTCCTTTTCGGTCATGGTCTCTCCGCAAGCGTCAAAAAATCCCTTTGTATAGCTTTCAAAAAGAGGAAATGAAAAATTAACCTCGCTTAAATCGGGCTCGTCCTCCGCTCCGGTTGAAGCACCGAAGCGTATTGAATCTCCGTAATCGTAAGCTCTGAGCCCCGGCATCACCGTATCAAGGTCGATAACACATATCGTTTTACCGCTTTCCTTGTCAAACATACAGTTATTAAGCTTTGTGTCATTATGCGTTACTCTTAACGGTATATCACCTTTTTCAAGCATATCTGTAAGTGCCGACATTTCTTTTGCTCTCGCATTTACAAACTCGATTTCTTTTTGCACAGCACCTGCCCTGCCGCAAGCGTCTTCTTTTACAGCCTTTTTGAAAGCCTCGTACCTTACCGGAGTATTATGAAAATTCGGAATGATTTCGTGCAGCTTTTCTGCCGGAAAATCCGCAAGTAAATTTTGAAAATTTCCGAATGCATATCCGCAGTTATAAAAGTCCTCGGGTTTCTCTATTTTTTCATAGCAGACCGCATCATTTATAAAAATATAACTGCGCCAGCTTTTGCCTTCTTTATCGGTAAAATGATTTTTTCCGTCTTTTGTTTTAACAATATTTAAGGTTTCCCTTAAAATATTTCCGTTTTTTTCGGCTATTTTTGTTTTTAAAAAAGAAGTTACATTTTCAATATTTTCCATTAGGGCATCTGAATCAGGGAAAATGTTATTATTTATTTGCTGTAAAATGTACAGGGTGCTTTTTTCACCGTTCTTACATTCCACTTTAAAGGTCGTATTTATGTGTCCGTTCCCGTACGGTATACAGGTAATCGGTTCTCCGTTATAGTTAAAAGCTGATAATATTTCTTTCATTGTTTATATCCTTCCTTTTTTGGTTTGGTTTTTCAACAAATCAACACCTATCTCTACAGTAAATACATTGTACCGGCATATAGCACCCTATAGCTTTGTCACAAGTATTAAAATCCTGTTCTGTACGGACTGCTCCTCCGTATGTATACTGGCTGTAATTATCTTCTGACAAATCATACCCATATACTATTCTGCGTATTGTCTTGTTGCAATGCACAATCAAAGTCTTACCATTTTCATTGCATTCAACTTTTGTATTCAGCAAACAATCATTATCATCATAACAAAAAAAGCCACCATTTAAAAAAACTCTCTCTTTATTGTGAGAACTTAAAACACCGTCTAAATCAAGTTTTATATTAAAAGGAAATTCAAGAATTGCTTCATTGTCATAAACACAAACCCTCGGTTTAAAAAGCTTATATTCGTTATTCAATATCTCATAAATCGTTTCCCCAATCAATATCCCTATATTTCTTGAGGAAACTGCTGTCATATGGATTTTATCTATATATGTTTCAAACTGATAGCACGGAGCGGTTAAATAAAATTGATTTTCGCTATCTGATGCAATAGCAAACTGAGCCAAAGCAGGTGCTTGTGAAACGGTAGGATAATAACTTTTCTGTCCCATAGTTTGATAAGAAACAAACGGTATTTTCGAACTATTGCCGGTTACACATACGGCAAGCTCACGATACAACTTGATTGTTTTGATAAGCTCTGAATAATACCATTCTTCAGTATCGTTATAGTTATTTTCACCCTGCATCCACACGAAAGCCAATACCTTGTACTTTAGTCCCTGCTTTTTAGCAAGGCGTTTGCCGTTTTCAATATCTTTTTTTGTTCGTTCGTATATTCTTGTCCTTACACCGTATTCCCGAATATCTGTTCCGCCTATTCCGGGTGCAGATATAAGAACTTTATAGGGAAATCCAGAATATCCGTTGTTTTTATATGCTTCCCATAAACCGTAGACTATACCTGACGCCGGAGTTTCATATTCATTAGGACTTGCCGATTCCCAACATTTTTCATTGTCACCTTTTCCGCCGGTCTCACAAATAGGATTTAAAGCCCCATAAAATTCTTTTTCGTATCTTTCAGGGTTTTTATTATACTCATCCTTTGTAATTCCGAAAATATATCCAAAGTCCTGTGTTCGTACCTGCTTAAACATATATGCGTTTTTAAATTTAAGAGGTTTTAAACAATGTTCGGTTGCAAATCCCATTGAAAGTGATTGACCGAGTAATACGATATGACACAAAATATTTTCTTCCATTTAACTTTTACTCCCGCTCTGATAAAAAGACCGTAATAATTGATAACTCATTCGGTATGCATTACCGAAAAGATGTATCTCAATAGAATATATTTGCCCAAATGACTAATCAACACCCATTTCAGCGTATATATCCAAATTATTGATTCCCTGTAAATCTTCAATCGGAATAAAATTCCCTTTTACAGTCTTTCCGTTATACCTCAAATATGAAACACCTTTACTGATATGCTCAGGATTTTTTATTTGGATATTTAAAGTACAGTTTCTGAAAAATCTTTTTATATTAACGCTGTTCCAATCCGAAGGAATACATGGGTCTATCAAAACTCCTTTTAAAGTCGGTCTTATACCCAATAAATACTGCGTAGCGGCAATATTCATCCAAGCAACTGTACCGGAAATATGAGCTATATTACCCCAGCCTTGTTTATTATTCGGAAATCCTACAATATTACTGCACCATGTATAAGGCTCCGACTTATATATTTCCAGACTGACTTTCCGCAAAGCGTTATGCGGAACTAAATCGTTATAATATTTCCACGCCAAGTCGGCATTGCCAAGTATCGCTTCGGCTATAACCGCCCATGTATGTGCATGGCAGAAGACAGCTCCGTTTTCACCCGTACCGGGATTATAACCGCTAAACGGGTCTTTAACTTTAGGCCAAGTTTCAAAACCCGGAGCCAATTTCATTAAACCGACTCCTGTATCTAATTGACGGTTGACCTCGTCCATTGCCTTCCTTTGCATTTCAACGCTACCGCTGTTTCCTATTACCGACCAAGTCTGTGAATTTATCCAGATTTTTCCGAACTCGTCTTTCTCACTGCCAATAGGGTTGCCGTTGTCATCAAAACATCTATACCACCATTTGCCGTTCCAAGCGCTTTTAATAATATTAGATTGCTGCATATCCAAATAATCAATAAATCTGTCTTTAGCCTCAATATCACCATAATAATCAGCCATTTCAATCATAAGCTTAAGTACATAAGCATATTGTTGTGCTGCAAAAACAGACTCACCGCGGCCTTTTTCAGAGAACTTGTGTATAATATCATTCCAATCTCCTGCCATTGTCAAAGGCAAACCATGCGCCCCTAAATTGTTTTGGGTGAACGATATTGCAGCTTTTAAATGTTCCCAAACAGTTGCCTCCGCACCTTTACTCAGATGATCACCGGCTAAAAAGCACACTTTTTTATTTAATAATTCTTTATCACCGGATTCAGCTATAATAGAATAAGCTAACATAGGTAACCATAAATGATCATCGCAACGGGTTTTAAAATCCGGTATACTTTTTTTATCAGGTCCTTCGCTGTGAATTGCATTGCCGGCTTCATACTGTTCTGTCAACAGTAATAACAGTCTGTCCTCCGCCATTTTCAAATCACGATATGTTATAGCAAGCATATCCTGACAGGTATCCCTAAAACCTAAATTTCTGACACCGGGTGCTTGAGCATTTACACTCCGTGAATATCTTGCAGTATGCAGAGAAGCAATAGGTCCCCATATATTTATTTGTCTTTGAGCATCCTTATCGGGGATTTCACATTCAAATTTAGATAAAAATTCATTCCATTTTTCATCTAATATCAATTCCTGAGATTTTACAATATCCGAATCTCTTAATTTTTCTACGGTTGATACAGAATTTTTTAACGCTACATCAAAATCGGTTATTCCGCCGATTTCGGCACCGAAGAAAAACGAAGCTTTTTCGGGTGTATCTTTTTTACAATCCAATTTAATATGTAGTGCAAAACAAGCCTCACCCGATTGGATGGTTTCATTGTTACAAATTCCGTTCTCAACAGCCAGAGGATTTTTTTCAGAACGGTAATTTCCGATAAATGCATCCCTGTCACTACTAAAACTGATAATATCACGATCCGAGGCGAAATATACTAACGGTATTTTCTCGGGTTCTATATTATCTCCCCTATGATTAAGATAAAACAGAATATTTGAACTCTTATCAAACCAAGTTTTATGCATATGCCGCCAATAATAAAAATTCATAAATTCATCTATAATCTTTTGTTGAGAAAGCTCCGAGTATGCAAAAACATCAATTTTTTTATTTACCTTACTCTCGAATTCAAGATTCCATATACAAGCGTCATAGTCCGGGGTAATAAATAATGTCAATTTGACTTTTGTGTTGCCTTTTTGCGCATAAAATAAACTTTTACCTGCCATATGCTCGGCATAAAACTCATCCAACGCACTTTCAGCCGGACGAAATGCGGGCGACCAGACCTCGCCGTTTTCCTCGCGGATATAGATATAAAAACCGGGGGTGTCTACCGGCGTATAAAAATTTTTATATCTTGTAAGCTTATATTTTGCAGGATTTTCAAGCCAAAGCATACCGCCGCCTGCTTGTGACACAAAGCCATGCAAATGCCCGTTTGACAAATAATTTATCTAAGGTTCGGGCAAATCATGTCTATTGATTTTTATTGACTTTTTTATATCGTCAAAATAGTAAGGTGTTTTCATAATTATCTCCTTCTTGCAATTTTTTACAAACCAAAATTCTTGATTAAAACATAACCTTTTCCACCCTTGCGCAAAGGTAATGGTATACGGGCAGGTGTAATTCCTGTACCATAAAGG
>CAKSGP010000019.1 GCA_934454745.1 uncultured Clostridia bacterium | reverse complement strand
TAAACGGATATAAACAATTGCAAAAGGATTATTCTGACAAGGTAATAGGCGGAATAGATGTTTCTGGTCCATTTAGATATTTTGATATAAAATTATGAGAAAACAACAAAACTTAGATACGTATGATAAGGTCAAGGAAAAGGCTTTAAGGCTTTTGGAGTTTCGCTCTCATTCAGAGTACGAGCTTAAAGCAAAACTCCGCCGATACGGTGCATCAGATGAACATATTGATGAAACTATAAACTTTTGCCGTCGATACGGATTTACAAATGATGAAAGCTACGCACAGAGGAAAGCCTCTGACCTTATAAACCTCAAAAAATATGGAGCAAGGCGTGTTCGGAACGAACTTAAATCAAAGGGTATAAGTGATTATATAATAGAAAATATTATGTCGTCAATTGATTTTGACGGCGAACAGGATATCCTGATAGAGCTTGTAGAAAGAAAACTGCACGGCGATTTTTCTGACAAAAATTCTATGCGGTGCATAAGATATTTCGTATACAGAGGTTATGATATTTACGATATAAAAAACGCTATGGAAACAGTTAAAGAGAGGAGCGATTGCCCCGATGAAATATAATATAGGCTTGGTATCACTTGGCTGTGCAAAGAACCAGACTGATGCCGAAACTATGCTTGCAATTTTACAAAATGACGGATATAACCTTGTTTCTGATCCAAATGATGCAGATATTATAATCGTTAACACCTGCGGATTTATAGATTCTGCAAAACAGGAGTCAATAGAGGCCATTCTTGAAATGGCTCAATACAAGACAGAAGGACGTTGCAGGCTTTTAATTGCAACAGGCTGTCTTGCAGAAAGATACTCTGATGAAATCAGAGAGGAGCTGCCTGAAGTTGATGCAATTTTAGGTACAGGCGATTATGACAGAATTGCCCAGGTTATTAAATCTGCATTTGAAACGGACAAGATGCCCATAATTACAAATAACATTGACCGCACGCCTGAATGTGAGTTACCGCGAGTATTACTTACTCCCCCCTATTCTGCATATTTAAAGATTGCAGACGGCTGTGACAACAACTGCACATACTGTGCTATACCAAAAATCCGTGGTCATTTCAGAAGCAGAAAGCCTTCGGACATAATTAATGAGGCACGCAATCTTGCCAAGAACGGTGTAAAAGAGCTTATCCTTATAGCCCAGGACACCACACGCTACGGCACAGATATCAACACAAGCCTTGCCGAGCTTCTTTGCGAGCTTGCCAAAATAGAAAAAATAGAATGGATTCGTGTTCATTATTATTATACCGAGGCAATTACAAAAGAGCTCATTGACACAATGGCAAAACACGATAAAATCTGTAACTACATTGATATGCCTATTCAACACGCTGATAATTATATTCTAAAGAGAATGGCACGCCGTACAACAGCAGAGGAGATAGACGAAAAAATCAGCTATATGCGAAAGGTACTAAAAAACTGTTATATAAGAACATCTATAATAGTAGGATTTCCTGGCGAAACGGAGGAGCATTTTAATAATCTTTATGAGTTTGTTAAACGTACTCGTTTTGATAGAATGGGCGTATTTACCTACTCCTGTGAAGAAGGAACTGCAGCAGCAGAATTTCCCGATCAGGTTGATGATAATGTTAAACAAGAACGCTACGATAAACTGATGAGTTTACAACAAGAGATTTCCCTTGAACTTAACCGCGCTAAAATCGGGTCAACCATCGATGTCATAGTAGAAGGTTATGACGAGGAGAATTTCCTTTTCTACGGCAGGAGCCAAGGCGACAGTATAGACGTTGACGGCAAGGTGTATTTCGGTACGGAGGAGGAGGTTTCCCCCGGCGATATAATAAGCGTTAAAATTCTTGATGCGTCTGAATATGATCTTACAGGACAAAGAGTTTAAGGAGGTTACATATATGAATTTACCAAACAAGCTTACAATGCTTCGAGTGGTGCTTGTACCAATATTTATAGCCTTTATGATGGTTGACGCGTTATGGGCAAAAATCATAGGACTTATAATTTTTGCGATAGCATCTCTTACAGATTTGCTCGACGGAAAGATTGCACGGTCACGCAATCTTGTATCCACCTTCGGAAAATTTGCCGATCCCCTTGCTGATAAAATGCTTACAACGGCCGCATTTTTGATATTTATGCAAGAAGGCATTATAGGTGTATGGGCTGTATTTATAATTCTTGTACGTGAATTTGCAGTATCGGGTATACGCCTTTTAGCAGCGGCTGACGGCAAGGTTATTGCGGCGGCATTCTCAGGGAAGCTGAAAACCGTTACACAGATGATTGCTGTAATCGTAGGAATTGTTCTTATGTGTATTCCTACTGTCCCTTACTCACAGCTTATAACAGCAATTCTTGTATGGATTTCAGTATTATTTACCATTATTTCAGGTATTGAATATATTGCTAAAAACAGAAAACTAATACAATTAAAATAAAAGAGGCTTTATGATGGAAAATATATTAAAAGAACTAAGATTTGACGAAAAAGGTTTAATTCCTGCAGTTGTTCAGGACTCAGTAACTAAAGAAGTGCTTATGGTTGCGTATATGAACAGCGAAACATTAAAAATGACACTTGAGACAAAGAAGGCTACCTTCTTCTCACGTTCAAGAAATGAGGTTTGGGTTAAGGGCGAAACGTCAGGACACTATCTTGATGTTGAGTCAATTAAGGTTGACTGTGACGGTGACTGTCTTGTTGTATTCGCACATCCTAACGGCCCTGCCTGCCATACAAATAACCGTTCCTGTTTTTATAGACGCATCGAAGATGGTAACCTTGTTACAGATACAAAACAGGGCGGTACAAGCGATATTCTTATGCGTGAGCAAGCTGTTATCATAAACCGTAAAAAGAATCCTGAGGAAGATTCATACACCAATTACCTCTTTAATAAGGGTGAGGATAAAATACTGAAAAAAGTCGGCGAAGAAGCCGCAGAAGTCGTTATTGCCGGTAAGAATCGTGATAAAGATGAGATAAAGTATGAAACAGCAGATCTTTTATATCATTTATCTGTTATGCTTGTAGATAATGGTATGACCTGGGACGATATTTTTGAGGAAATGGAAAATCGTCTCTAATTATGATTAACAAAATCCCTCCCCGGTGCATATTATATATTACAAATCAGCCCGGGAGGGATTTTTATGATTAATTTTTGTATGTGTCAGGCGGCAAAAGCCATCGGTTTATCAATACTGACCTTCACAGTAGGCGTTATAATCGGTATGCTGTGTCCGATACAGGTTTTGGCAGTTATCGAGCTTATAATGCTCGTTTTGCTGGGATATTTATGTTTATTTAAGTGGTAAGGAGGAATTACTATGAAAATTGTAGTTAAACGCGTACCGAAGGCTTTATCAGGAATTGTTAAGCTAATATTCAGATTCTGATACATAAAAAAATGAGCCGATTCCGTTCAGGAGTCGGCTCAAATTATTTTTACATACTGATTATACCGAATGAGTTAAGAACTGATGATACAAGTACCGCACATACCAAAATTGGTGCTACATACTTTATCATAACATTGAACAAGCCTTTTCTCTTGAAATCGCCTGTTAATGTAACTTCCTCCTCTATTGCCTTTGTACCGATACCGAATGTTACGAAGAAGCATATCAGAATTGCACATATGGGCATTAGCACTGAGTTTGTTATAAAGTCCATAAAGTCAAGTATATCAAATCTTCCGAAGAACTTAACACCTGATAGTACGTTATAGCCCAATGCGGGAAGTGCACTTATAAGCATTGATGCAATACCTACAATCAAGACAGACAGCTTACGCGAAATTCCTGTATGGTCACATACACAGGCAACTATTGTTTCCATAAGTGAAATAGCCGATGTTATAGCAGCTGCAATTACAAGGAAAAAGAATAGTACACCTATTGCATTTGACAAAGGCATTGATGCAAATACCTTAGGCAAAGTAACAAACATAAGACCAGGACCTGCGGAAAGCTGTGATGAGTCGAATGCAAATACTGCCGGAATAATCATAAGACCTGCAAGAACTGCTATTAATGTATCAAAAATCTCTATACGGCTTACGTTCTTTTCAAGAGATGAACTCTTAGGCATATAAGAGCCGTAAGCAATCATAATACCCATAGCAAGGGAAAGTGAATAGAACATCTGTCCCATTGCCGCAAGCACGCCCATAACACTGAAATTCGCCAGTTTGGGTATAAATAAATACTTAACGCCCTCAATTGAACCGGGCAATGTCATGGAATAAATAGAAATCACAATAGCTATTATAACCAATATGGGCATAAGTATTGTTGAAACCTTTTCAACACCTTTTTGTACGCCCATAAAAAGAACGATCATAATAAATAATGTAAATATGGACTGTACAATTAAGAGAGTTGGTGCAGATGCAAGCATATCGGTAAAATACGTAGCCCCTGCCGCAGCATTAGCTCCTGCTGCTGAATTAAATAAACCCATAAAGTATTCCCAGAAGTATTTTATAATCCAACCGCCGATTACGTTATAGTATGGCAGAATTATTGCCGGGATAACAGTGGCTATAATACCAAGAAATCCCCATTTCTTGTTAAGTGCCGCAAAAGCATCTAACGAGCTTTTACCACTCTTGCGACCAATTGCGTTTTCAGCTACCATTAGTGCGTAACCGAATGTGAATACAAGAATAATATATACAAGCAAGAACATACCACCGCCATATTTTGCCGCGAGGTATGGAAATCTCCATATATTACCCAATCCTACTGCTGAGCCTGCCGCCGCAAGGACAAAGCCCAGACCACTTGAAAACGTATGCCTTTTCTCCATATTTTTTCCCTCCGTGTTTGTTGTTTTAATATTTTTTATTCTGATAATGCATCCGAAAGAATTGCAAATTCATCAAGGGAAAGTGTTTCCCCTCGTCTTGTTGTATCAATTGCCAAGCCTGTCATTATTTCGCTAAGCTCTGCTTTTGATTTTGGGAAGTTTGCCGCAAGACAATTTATAAGGGTTTTTCTACGCTGTGAGAACGCCGCCTTGACAGTTCTGAAAAACATTGCCTCATTCTTTACACTGACCGACGGTTTATCCCTGAATGTCATTTTTACAACTGCACTGTCCACCTTTGGTGGCGGAACAAATAGATTTGCCGGAACAATACATACAAGCTCTGCAATTGTATAGTATTGACACAGAACCGAAATAGCTCCGTAGTTTTTAGTCCCAGGCGTCGCAGTTATTCTTTCGGCAACCTCCTTCTGTACCATAACAACAAGGTTTTTAAGAGGTAAATTGCCCTCAAGCAATGTTGTTATAATAGGCGTTGTAATATAATAAGGTAGATTTGCCGCAACGCTTATTCGCTCTCCTTCAAATTCATCATCAATTAACTTTTTAATATCTGCCTTTAAGATGTCCTCATTTATGACCTTGACATTATCATAATCCCTTAAGGTGTCTGCTAAAACAGGAATGAGTCTTTCATCAATCTCTAAGGCAAGCACTTTTTTTGCACGTTTTGCAAGCTCGTTTGTAAGTACACCAAAGCCCGGTCCGATTTCGATAACGCCCTCTCCCGAAATCTCGGCAGCATCTGCTATCTTCTCTAAAGCCTCCTGTGATGACAGGAAGTTCTGTCCCAAACCTTTTTTGAACACAAATCCATATTTTGCGGCAATACGTTTAATGACCGCAGGTGATATAAATTCCATATTCTACTCCTCAAAACTCGCTCTCAAAAGGTGCTTTAATCTCAATTATCCTATTATTAAGATAGGCTAAATTGCTGTTTTTATCAAAATTCAGTACAAGTTTTGTACTATACAGCGATTGGCGAAACATTTCTCCGTCTCCGCCGTATTTAGTGTCCCCGGCAAGGGGACAGCCAATATCCGCAAACTGGGCACGTATTTGATGGGTTCTCCCTGTATGAAGGTTTATTGACACTAACGCGTAACCCTTTATACGTGATATTACCTTATAATCAAGTGATGCACTCTTGCCTGTTTGCGATACAGACGTAATTTTCCCGCTACGCACAAGCTTGTTTTCAAGATGTCCGCAATCAGGAACATCACCTGTTACAACAGCAGTATAATACTTTTTTATAAGCCTGTTTCTTATGCTCTCGTTTACATCACGCAGTGAACTTGCGTTCTTTGCCGCAATCACAAGTCCCCCCGTATTTCTGTCAAGACGGTTGCACAATGCAGGGCTGAACGTATTCTCCCTCTGGGGTAAATACTCTCCTTTATCATAAAGGTAACTCTTAATCATATCAATAAGCGTATCTCCCCTGCCTTTATCGTCTGCGTGGGAAAGCACACCCACAGGTTTATCCACAATAATTATATTGTCATCTTCGTATATTACAGTAAAATTCGGCTTTACGTATTTAAAATCACGCTTCTCCTCAAAAAATTCATCAGAAAAGTACAAGGCTATAACGTCACCTGTCCCAACATAAACTGCACCGTCTTTTTGATGCTTACCGTTTATACGAACACAGTTTTTCCTGAGTCCCTTATACATCATTGATTTAGGAAGCTTTGGCATAAGCTTTATTAAATATTTATCAAGCCTTTGCCCGCCGTCATTTTCTGTAACAGTAAATTCACGCATTATCTTGCTATCATAGCCGCCCCGATTATTCCTGCCTCGTTAAACAGCTTTGCGGTTACGATTTCTGTCTTTTTCATATATTTATTATATCCGTTTTTAGATACAAAATCACGTATAGGAGCAACAAGATATTCGCCCTCACGGCTTATTCCGCCGCCTATACATATCATCTCAGGCTGGAATATGTTCTCAAGGTTTGTTATACCCTCAGCAACATAAACCGCATACTGATTAACAACCTCCTGAGCCGCTTTATCGCCTGCCTTTGCCGCATCAAAGGAGGTGCGTCCTGTAACAGCGCCCTCTTTTTTAGCATACTCATGCATAAGGCTGTCAGGATTTTTCTCCATTGCCGCTTTTGTCTGGCGGATAAGACCTGTAACTGACGCATATGCCTCCCAGCAACCCTTTCTGCCACAGCTACAAGGTTCACCATCAGTTACTATAACTGTATGACCTACCTCACCTGCTGCTCCGTTAAAGCCGTGGAGCATATTTCCGTTAAGAATTACGCCGCCGCCTACACCTGTACCAAGTGTAATAAAGATAAAATCCTTTATCTTGCTTTCATACTCAACATACTCACCCATTGCCGCACAGTTTGCATCATTATCAACAGTTACAGGCAAGCCAATAAGCTTATTAAGCTCCTTAGCAAGTGGGAATTTTTCCATCTTTAAGTTGTTTGAATATACAACAACACCATTTTCTGAATCAATTGAACCGGGACTGCCTATTCCGACACCCTTGATAGCTGAAAGTTCAATTCCGTAATCCTTTGCAAGCTTATTTACAAGGGCCGCCATATCCTGAACTATTTCAATAGCATCACGCTCATTCATAGTAGGTGTTGATGCCTGGCAAAGTATCTTTCCGTCTTCGGAAACAAGACCGGCAGCTATATTTGTTCCGCCTAAATCTATACCTATGTACATTTTGATTACCTCCTTTTTTTAATATATACTTTTTTAGTATATCATATTTATTAATAAATTGCAATCACTTTTTTAAAAAATTATAGTCTGTTAAAAAAAGTGCAAACAACTCACCCTAAAAATGTTAGTTGTCTGCGCTTTTATTTTTTCGATTGTTTATTACATAGCCTTTATTTGAGCCTCATCAGGAATCATTACACCGCCCGCTTTTAATACCTGCTCGGTTTTTTCAGGAGATTGGGTTCTGATTGCTATAATTGATGCATCATTAAGCTTTTCACCAAATGCGTACATATACTCAATATCTATATCGTTATCCGTTAAAATCTGTAACGCATTTAGCAGTGCACCCGGCTCATCAGGTACCGCAACAGCCGTTATATTTGAAATTTTAACAACTACACCGTCCTCTGTCAGTACCTTTTTTGCAAGTTCATCATCGCTTACGACCATTCTTATTACACCGAAATCCGTTGTATCGGCAAGAGAAAGTGCTTTTAAATCAACGCCGACATTGCCGAGCGCACGGATTATTTCCATAAGTCTGCCTGACTTGTTTTCAACGAACGCAGAAATTTGCTTTAACATAAGTTTATACCTCCAATTTACAGCTTTCTGTTATCAATTACTCGCTTCGCTTTGCCTTCACTTCTTGCAATGGTTTTAGGATTTACAAGATGTACCTTTGCACCGATGCCCAATACACTGCGTAGGTCAGCCACAATCTTGCGCTCAATCTTTTCAATAGATTTAATATCGTCAGCAAATAATGCTTCGCTCATTTCAACATTAATGTCAAGTGTATCTGTATTGTTCTCTCTGCCTACAATAATCTGATAGTTAGGTGTAACATCACCGCCGATTTTCATAAGGACCTCCTCGATCTGTGACGGGAATACGTTTACACCTCTTATAATAAGCATATCATCGCTTCTGCCTGTTGGCTTATTCATTCTTACAAATGTTCTGCCACACTCACATTTCTCGTAGTTAAGTGAGCATATATCACGTGTGCGGTATCTTATTACCGGGAATCCTTCCTTTGTAATTGTTGTAAATACCAGCTCACCTGTTGAACCCTCCGGAAGCACTTCGCCTGTATCGGGATCAATGATTTCGGGGATAAACATATCCTCACAAACGTGCATACCCTTCTGGCACTCACATTCATAGCTTACACCGGGTCCCATAATCTCTGACAGACCATATACATCATATGCCTTAAGTCCAAGAGATTCCTCTATTGCATGACGCATATCCTCTGTCCAGGGCTCAGCACCGAATATTCCTGCTTTAAGCTTTATTTTATCTCTTAAGCCTGCCTCGTTTACAGCCTCTCCTAAATACATCGCATAGGAGGGTGTACAGCAAAGGATTGTAGCTCCGAAATCTGCCATAGTGTTAATCTGGCGTGCTGTGTTTCCCGAAGACATAGGAATAACTGTTGCACCAAGTTTCTCCACACCGCCGTGTGCACCCAGTCCACCGGTAAACAGACCATAACCATACGATACCTGAATAACATCTTCTTCAGTACCACCTGCGGCAACTATCTGACGCGCCATACAAGTTGCCCAATCGTCGAGATCCTTTTCTGTGTAGCCTACAACAATCTGCTTGCCTGTTGTGCCTGATGATGCGTGAACACGCTTTATGTTTTTAAGGGGTTCAGCAAAGAGTCCATAGGGATAATAATCTCTTAAATCCTGCTTGTACGAGAAAGGAAGCTTATGTAAATCATCAACGCCTTTGATGTCCTCAGGCTTTAAACCTTTTTCGTCCATACGTGTTCTGAAAAGCTCAACACGCTCATACATTCTCTTAACCTGCCAGACAAGTCTTTCATCCTGAAGCTTTCTCAGTTCCTCTCTGGGCATACATTCGATTTCTTTCTGATAATACGCCATGGTACATTTTCTCCTTTATAAATTATATCCCAAATCAAAAGCTTTGAGATTTGCGTCCAAAAACTTTTCCGGTGTTGAGGTTTTAATTGTATTAACCCACTTTTCATAGGGGATATCTGTATTTTTAGCCATAAGACCTATTAAAACTACATTTACCGCTTTGACGTTTCCTGCTTCTTTTGCATATTTTAGTGCATCAACAGTGGTCAAATCTATCTTTTCTGCAAGTTTCTCTTCGATATGCTCGGGATATTTCATCGCTCCTGTAATAACAGGCATAGGATCAATTTCCTGAGTGTTTACAAGCATTTTTCCGCCTTTTTTCAGATACGGCAATGCTCTGTATGCCTCAAGCTTTTCAAATGCAAGTATTATATCAGCCTCCCCCCTGTCTATTATGGGAGAATATACCTCTTTACCAAACTTAACATATGTAACAACGCTCCCGCCTCTTTGGCTCATACCGTGAACCTCTGATACCTTAACATCATATCCTTCGCTTAGTACAGTGTTACCGAGAATACGGCTTGCAAGGAGTGTTCCCTGTCCGCCTACGCCAACTATCATTATATTCATAGTTTAATCCTCCTTTTCCATTGCACCAAACGGGCAAACATTAAAGCATAGTCCGCAACCGTTACATTGTGTTTCGTCAATTACAATATTTTCACCATCAAATGAAATTGCAGGACAGCCAAGCTTTAGGCACTGCTTACACTTCTTGCATTTATCATTTATCTTGCATTTTCCTGTGTACTTAACTCTCTTTAAAAGTGCACACGGTCTTTGTGCTATTATAACAGACGGTTCGTCCTTCTGTGTTTCTTCCTTAACAACACGTTCAAATTCCTTTACATCAAAGGGATCTGCAACGGTTACATTCTTAACACCGATAGATTTACACAACGTTACAAGGTTTACCTGAGTAGTTTCCTCGCCTCGTATTGTATAGCCTGTTGTGGGATTATCCTGATGTCCTGTCATACCTGTAATTGAGTTATCAAGTATAATAACTGTATTTGCACCTTTGTTGTACACAATGTCTACAAGACCTGTTATTCCCGAGTGCATAAATGTTGAATCACCGATAACTGAAACAAGCTTTTTATTGAACTCACTGCCGCGGGCCTTCGCCATTCCATGTGCCGCACTTACAGATGCACCCATACAAATGGTTGTATCAACACTCTCAAGAGGTGCTACTGCACCTAATGTATAACAGCCTATATCACCTGACACTGTAAGTCCTAACTTTTTAAGTACATAGAATGTTCCTCTATGGGGACAGCCTGCACACATTACAGGCGGTCTTACGGGGATTACCTCTTCAATTGATGCTGACTCTGCCGGGGCCTCGCCGAATACGGCAGTCTTTATCATTGCCGGTGTATATTCGCCAAGAAGTGTGAATTTTTCCTTGCCTGTTACGTCAATTCCCATTGCCCTACAATGCTTTTCAATTACAGGGTCAAGCTCCTCGATTACAAACACCTTATCACATTTTGCGGCAAAATCCTTTATAAGCTTTTCGGGAAGTGGATAAACCATGCCAAGCTTTAGATAGTTAACTCTGTCGCCCAATGCCTCCTTTGCATACATATAAGAAATACCGGCGGTTATAACACCGATTTTACTGCCGTTATCCTCAACCTTATTGAACTCGCAATTTTCCGCAAACTCTTTAAGGGCTGCAATTCTTTCCTCAACAACAACGTGACGTTTTATAGCCTTTGCAGGCATCATTACATATTTGTCAATATTCTTTTCATAGGGTTTAAGTTCAACTATATCAGGCTCAACCTCTTCAACAAGGCTCTGTGAATGTGAAACACGAGTTGATAGGCGTATAAACATAGGGGTATCAAATTTTTCACTGAGAGCAAATGCCGCTTTTGTGAACTCCTTACATTCTGCTGAATCTGCGGGTTCAAGCATAGCTATCTTTGATGCTTCTGCATAATGGCGTGAATCCTGCTCGTTCTGAGATGAGTGCATTCCCGGATCGTCTGCAACACAGAATACCAATCCGCCGTTTACTCCTGTATAGCTTACTGTAAAGATAGGATCTGCCATAACGTTTAAACCAACGTGCTTCATACAGGACATACTTCTCGCACCTGCAATTGATGCACCGATTGCTACTTCTGCGGCAACCTTTTCGTTAGGCGACCATTCTGCATATATTTCCTCGTATTTAACAATGTTTTCGGTAATTTCTGTACTCGGTGTACCTGGATATGATGCCACCACCGAAACTCCGGCTTCGTATGCACCACGTGCAACCGCCGCGTTACCAAGCATAAGCTTTTTCATTTGAGTCAATTCCTCCCTTGGTTAAATAAAAATATCAGCACAAGAACTAATATAAGAATATTATACCAAGTCTTGTGCTGCGTTTCAAAACATAATTTAATTTTTTATCTGTGTTTCAACAAGACTTGCACCGCAATATATCTCACGAAGCTTAGGTTTTTCAATTTTACCTGTCGGATTTCGCGGAACATCTGCAAAAATCACCTTATGAGGTCTTTTATATCTTGGAAGGTCAAGACAGAATCCGTTTACTTCCTCCTCAGTCATTTCACATTCCTCTTTAACCTCTATAATTGCCGCAGTAATTTCTCCTAATCGTTTATCGGGAAGTCCAATAACGGCAACGTCCTTTATTTTATCGTTCCTACGCAAGAAATCCTCTATCTGTACGGGATAGATGTTTTCTCCGCCTGATATA
>CAKSGP010000018.1 GCA_934454745.1 uncultured Clostridia bacterium | reverse complement strand
GCATAAGCGTTTGCAGATTTAAAGGGTATTTTAAGATTGACAAGAACATTTGTCACATCAAGAAGCATACCATCACGGTCCCTGCCTGTTATACGTATGCCTGTAACATAAGAATTTAAGTTTGCAACGTCCCATTCTACGTCTATGAGTCTTGCTCTGTCCTCAGGCAGTAGATTTACAGGTTTTACATTTGTACAATCCGCACGGTGCACGCTGACACCTCTGCCCTTTGTTATAAATCCTACTATTTCATCTCCTGCAACAGGATTACAGCAATGCGCCAATCGCACAAGACAGTTATCTATGCCCTTAACTATTATACCATTTGAGGAACGCTTTGAGGTTTCCTGCTGTGTGTTCTGTGACGGCTTTTCAACAGCCGCAGAAATTCCCTCGGATTTTTGTTTATCTCGCATTTCCTTAAGCCATTCCTCACGAAGTCTTAGGACAACCTTTGTTGCCGTTACTCCGCCGTAGCCCACCCCTGCATATAAATCATCAAGGTTTTTAAATCCGTACCGCTTTGTTATTACCGATACCCATTCAGGTCTAAACAGCTGTGCGTGAGTATTTCCGAATCGGCGAAGCTCACGCTCAATAAGTTCCTTTCCCTCTTCTATATTTTCGTCACGTTTCTCACGTTTAAACCACTGATTTATTTTTTTCACCTGTTTCAAGAACGTAGTTGTTTGTAACTATCTTACCGTTGACCTTTGCACCGCTCATTTTGTATCCAACCTCTGAATGGATTGCAAATGCAAAGTCTATAACCGTACTCTTTGCAGGCAATGACACCACTCTGCCTTTAGGAGTGAATACAAATACCTCATCTGCAAACAAATCGAATTTAAGGGTATTAAAAAACTCATCGGTGTCTATTATATTCTGCTGTGTATCAAGGAGAGTTCTTACCCATTCAAGCTTTGAATCAAGCTCTGAGGGGCCGCTCTTGCCCTCCTTGTATTTCCAGTGTGCGGCGATACCGTTTTCTGCAATTCTGTGCATCTCCCAGGTACGAATTTGAATTTCAAAGGGTGTACCATCAGGACCGATAACCGTTGTGTGCAAAGACTGATACATATTGGGCTTGGGCATTGCAATATAGTCTTTAAATCGCATAGGAACAGGTGTGTACATCTCGTGTACAAGTCCTAAAACCGCATAGCAGTCCTGAATTGAATCAACAATTATACGTACAGCGAACAAATCGTAAAGACTATCCATAGTCTTGCCCTGGGTGTACATTTTTCGCCATATACTGTAAAAGTGCTTTGCACGGCCCATAACAGTACCGTTTATATTCATTTCTTTAAGCTTGTCACGGAAAATATCCATAATGTCAGAAATAAATCTGTCTCTTGCACTCTTTTTCAGATTGATATTTTCGCGTATTTCCTCGTAGGCAACAGGATCAAGATATTTCAGTGCCAGATCCTCAAGCTCAATCTTTATTTTGGACATACCCAAACGATGTGCAAGGGGTGCGTATACATCAAGTGTTTCCTTAGCAATACGCAGTTGCTTTTCCTTAGGCATATATTTTAGCGTACGCATATTATGCAAACGGTCAATAAGCTTAATTACTATAACACGGATATCCTTTGACATAGCAAAAAACATTTTACGCAGGTTTTCAACCTGCTGTTCTTCTCGTGAGGAGTACTGGATTTGTTTAAGCTTTGTTACACCGTCAACAAGCTCTGCAACTGTTTTTCCGAAAAGCTTTTCTATATCCTCGTAGGTACTGTCCGTATCCTCAACAACATCGTGCAAAAGGCAAGCTGAAACAGCATTGACATCAAGGGAAAGCTGGGCGGCGATATATGCCACCTCAACAGGATGGATAATGTAGGGATCACCGCTTTTACGGACCTGACCTTCGTGCTTGGCTTTTGCAAGCTTATATGCACGCTCTACCATTTCCGTATCAGCATCAGGATTTACGGCCTTAAGCATTTTTAATATTTCGCTAAAAAGTACTTCAGTATCCTTTTGGGGCATCTGCGGGATTTTTTCCGGTGCCAATATTTCATTTTTATCAAAGTCGTTCATCGAAATCCCTCCTTATGTCAGATTACGCTGTTTTGGGTTTTATATCACATAATACAAGCTGTACATTGTCATTACCCCTGAACGAATTAATATCGAGCTTTGCCGCAATATGTATAACATCTCCCGGATTTAGTGTTCTTACAATTTCACCCATTCCAAAGCCAATTGCGTTAATCCTTACACCGTCTTTTTCAACCTGCATACGTAAATGTTTTTTGTCTGCACCTACTGATGAAATCTCATAAACAGTTACATCCTTTATTGCAAATATCGGTGTTTCATTGCCCATTCCGTAAGGCTCAAGTGCTAAAAGAAGCTTTGCCGTTCTAAGGTTAAGGTTTTCTCCGCCAAGTATACAGTCAATTTTCACTACCGGAACCATATCCTCTGCCGTCAAATTCTCTTTTGCGTATTTATTTATCATTTTGTCAAATTCCGAAAGCTTGTCCGCATTTATTCCAAGACCTGCCGCAACTGCGTGACCGCCGAAGTTTGTCAATAATTCCTCGCAGTGCAACAGTGCGTCAAACAAGTTAAAATTACCGACGCTTCTGCCGCTGCCTTTGCCAATGCCGTTATCAATTGAAACAAGAATACAAGGACGATGATACTGCTCAACAAGCCTTGATGCAACAATGCCTATAACACCGTTATGCCAGCCCTCTTTGCCAAGTACGATTACGCTCTTTTTCTCAAAATCCTTATCTTTCTCTATCATCTCTATGGCCTGACGGTGTATTTCATGCTCCGTCTGCTGACGCTCTTTGTTTGACTCATCAAGCTCACGTGCAATCTGCTGTGCTTTATCCATACTGTCTGTAAGCAATAGCTCAACTGCTGTTTTTGCCGTTCCCAGTCTACCCGCGGCATTAATTCTCGGTGCAAGTGCAAAGGCAATGGTTGATGTATTCACTTTCTTATCCCCAACACCTGCTATTTCAAGAAGTGCTTTTATTCCATATCGTGCAGTATTCTGCAGTATTGCCAAGCCTTTTTCTACAATAATGCGGTTTTCGCTCATAAGGGGTACTACGTCTGCAACTGTACCTATTGCCGCAAGCTCTGCATAGTCATCAAAAACCTTTCCCGTATCCATTTTAAAATACATTGAAAGCGCAAGAGCGAGCTTAAATGCAACGCCTACTCCTGCAAGCGCATCAAATTCATACTCGTCATCATCTCGCTTGGGATTTAGCACTGCAACAGCCGCTGTGGGGATACGCTCCTTGCAGGTATGATGGTCTGTGACTATTACATCCATTCCCTGAAGCTTTGCAAATTCAATCTCGCCGATTGCCGTAATACCGCAGTCAACTGTTATAAGCAGTTTAACCCCCTCTTTTACAAGCTTATTTACTGCCATAATATTAATTCCATATCCCTCATCCTTGCGGTCAGGAATATAATATTTCACATTCGCCCCAAGCTCTTTTAAAAAACTGTGCATCAGTGCCGTTGAGGTTATTCCGTCAACATCATAGTCGCCGTATATTGCTATGGATTCATTCTCCTTAATTGCTTTATCTATACGATGTACTGCCTTATCCATATCAAGCATTGTCATAGGATTTAAAATACCCTGCTTCGATTTTAAAAGAAAGTTTTTAAAATCTCCCACAGCAACATTGCGGTTAAGCAAAATATTTGAAACTAATAGCGGTACACCTGTTTTTTGTGCCGCATCAGCCACTTTTACAGAGGTCACAGCCTCGTTTTTAAACTTCCATACCTTCCGAACCATATATCCACCATTATCAATCATTTTCTAAAGCTACATTTACATTATATTATATCATTTTTTACGATGAAATTCAAGCTTTTACGCAAAAAAAATACATTATATTTAATTTACGCATTTGCATATTTGACGGCGGTTTTGCAGATACTTTTTGAGGGAGCGTGTAACTTATGCAGGTAATTATAATCAGAACATTAATTTTATATGCAACAGTAGTATTTTCACTGCGGTTAATGGGAAAACGTCAGATAGGCGAGCTTCAACCCTCCGAGCTTGTAGTTGCAATAATGATTTCAGATGTGGCAACGGTACCCATGGAGTCACTGGATATACCACTGCTCTCAGGTATAATTCCGGTTCTCACTCTGCTCATAGCAGAGGTAACGACCTCGTATATGAGTATTAAAAGCAGCAAACTCCGTAAATTTTTTATGGGTGAACCGTCTATTGTAGTATATAACGGCGTTATATGCGAAAAGGAGCTTATGCGGTTAAGATTTAATCTTAATGATTTACTTGAAGAGCTGCGTGTTTTGGGTTGCTTTGATATATCTGACGTATTCGTTGCGATTTTAGAAACAAATGGCAAGCTTTCGGTTATACCCCGAGATGCTGCACGTGCGGTAACGGTTGAGGATTTACAGTTAAAAAATGTACGTAAGGAGGGGTTGCCCTGTACAGTTATTCTTGACGGTAAGCTTAATACATCAGAGCTTAAGCGTTCGGGAAAAACAGAAAAAGACATAGTAAGGGAGATAAAAAGGCGTGGAGCTAAAGGGATTTCCGAGGTTTTTATAGCCTCTATTGATGCTGAGGGGAATATGTTTTTACAGCTTAAAGAAAGTGCAGGAAAATGCAAATGAAAAGCTTTGTAATTACTGTTATTATCGGTATATGTATGGTAACGGGCAGTATTTTTTATACCAACCACTTAAAAAGCGAATCAGATAAGCTATCAGATATCACAGACCAAATTAAAATCTGCGTAAAAAATGATGATTATAACGGAGCAACCCAACAACTTGACCAGTTAAAAAAAAGTGTTGATAAGTTTGAAAAATTTTTCCTCGCAACAGGCGACCATATAGAAATTGACAATATAAAAATAAATATTGCTGAACTTGACTCCTTTATAAAACACGAAAAGAAAAGCGATGCAATCTCAAAGATATATGTACTGGAATTTCTGTTTTCTCACTTGCCCCATAATTCGGAGGTTAAAATAGGCAACATACTTTAGATAAAAAACTTGACAAAAGGGTGATCTTAGTGTATTATATATATAAATAATTTCATTTCCTGAAATATTTTGATAAAAACACACAAAAATCACGGGAGGGATTAACGTGAAAAAAAAGATAGTATGTTTTACACTTACAGCATTACTTGCAACACTTGCTTGCGGATGCTCTATGACAAAAGATGTAACTCCTACACCTACTCCGATCCAGAAAGAGGCGGCTATACAGACAGTACTTGATGACTATGCACTTCTTGCAAGCCATACACTATATCAGGGCAATGATAACGCATATTCCATACAGCTTCCCGAAGGCTGTGATATAAATGACGAGGATGCGGATAACGTTATTGCAACAATCTATAACGATTCGGAATACCCAAGCACAATAAGCATTAAATACTCACCTGATGCACAGGTTATTGACAGCGAATCACAGCTTATGGATATGTTAAAGGACGACGATTCAATTGATATCACAGGATTTTTTCTCCTGAATAAGAATGATGCATACGAGGGATATAAATACACCTGTACGGCTATGAGCGATCCTGATTTTAAGACAATTAAAAGTGTTTACTTTGCAGATGACCGTTCAGCATATATTATAACGGCATCAAGTCCCAACGGCGGTGACGATATTACTATGACAAATCTGAACACTGTTGTTGACACATTTATAAGCTATAAATAAATCACAAGAATATTAAAGAACGGTTTCAAATCGAAAACCGTTCTTTTTAATATTTGAAATAAATGTCAAGAGTGTCTACACTTTTTTACATTTTAGCACATTCCTGTTATACCATACACAAAGCTTGACATATTGATATACTTCATCTATTGATTTTAAGCCATTTACGTGATATACTTTCCCTCGCATGAAAGAAGGAGAATGTTATAATGAACAAAGAAATAACTATGCTTGTTATCGACAATAACGAGAATTACGCACGGGACTTATCTGACTTTGCAAAAGAGCTTCCCGACTTTTTAGAGGCTGACTATATCACAAACTGCAATGGTGCATATGAGAAGATAAGCTTCATTAATCCCACTGTAATAGTTGTTGATATTATTATGCCGGGTATGAATATAATAGAATTTATGAAATGGCTAAGGGGTATTTATGGTGAGGATAAACCATTCGTTATGATAAATTCCGTTGTCCTTACGGATACTATGATAAAAACTGCTGCAAATAACGGTGTAGATTATTTTATGATAAAGCCTCACCCTCACAGTGAAATATGCAAAATTATATCCGATACCATAATCCATAAATCAGCAGAAGCTGTACCCCAACTGCATACAGAGGATAACACAGAAGTTAAAATAAGCCATTTTCTTCATTGTATGGGTATTCCGGCACACTTAAACGGATATAATTACATACGCTCCTCTCTTAAGCTCGCAATAAATGATATTTCAACTCTTGATCCAATCACAAAAAAACTGTATCCTATGATTGGCAAGGAGTACAATAAATCCCCTCAATGTATTGAACGCTCAATCCGCCATGCAATAAAGGTGTCATGGGAGCGTGGAAACAAAAAAATAATTCACGATATATTCGGTATATCCCCTGAAAATTTAAGCTATCCCACAAACTCCGAATACATTGCAATGCTGGCAGATGATTTGAGATTACGATTAAAACACAATATCAGTATATAAAAATAAATTGAATAGTGCCTGATGGCACTATTCAATTTAATATGTCGCTTCTAATCTATATATGGGTTGACCTAAATCGATAAATCTCTGCTCGTATTCTGTTACCACATTAGGTTCAAATCCCGAATTATGCAAATCAAGAGTTATATTCTTTAGCTTAAACCCTTCTTCACAAAATGAATTAAGGGAAAATTCAAATAGCTTTCTGTTATCAGTCTTAAACCATATATAATCACCGCTGTTAAGCACCTTTTTATATCGGTCAAGAAAATTCTTATGAGTCAGGCGGCGTTTTGCCTGTTTGTTCTTTTTCCAAGGATCGGAAAAGTTTAAATATATGCGTTCTATTTCGCCTTTTTCAAAAAAGTCCTCTATACGCTCTGCATCAAGATCCACAAAGCGTACATTCTCTATTTCGTTATCTATCGCCTTTTCCATTGCCATTACTATAACATCCTCAACCTTTTCAATGGCAATAAAATTAACATCAGGATAAAGCTTTGCCATACCCGCAACGAAGCTTCCCTTACCGCAGCCTATCTCTACGTGTATGGGATTATCATTTCCGAAAATCTCGTGCCATTTACCCTTATAGTTTTCGGGATTTGTTATACGTATATCACCGCACCGTTCTATTCTTGCGGCACAGTTTTTCTTTTTTCTCATTCGCATTATGCGCTTTCTCCTTTGATTATTCTGTCAAAAATAGCATTTGCACACTCAAACTTTGAAAGCTTTGGCAATCTTTCAATACCATCTTTTGTAATAAGTGTTATTATATTTGTGTCAACGCCAAAGCCTGCGCCCTCATCAGTAAGTGAGTTTGCACATATCATATCTGCGTTTTTAGCGGAAAGCTTTTTCATAGAATTTTCAATCAGGTTTTCCGTTTCCATAGAAAATCCGCAGACAAACTGATTAGGCTTTTTATTTTCTACTACTGCTTTTAGTATGTCCTTTGTGCGTTTAAACTCGATTGAGCAATCCGTGTCTGATTTCTTTATTTTTTGATTGGCCGTGTATTTAGGTGTATAATCCGCAACCGCCGCCGCTTTTATTATTATATCACAATCGGGGGCATATTCTGTTACGGCATTATACATATCCTCCGCCGATTCTACGGATATAACCTTAAGAAATTTCGGAACCTCTGCCTCGGTTTTACCCTTTATGAGCATTACCTCTGCACCTCTGTATGATGCGGCACGGGCAAGCTCTATGCCCATTTTACCTGTTGAATGGTTTGTAATAAACCGAACAGGATCAATTGCCTCACGTGTAGCACCTGCAGTTATAAGAACACGCTTTCCCGCTAAATCCTTTTCGTGTGACGTCTCACGCAAAATGTACTCCAAAAGCACATCTTCATCAGGCATACGTCCGTCGCCTATATCGCCGTTTGCAAGCATACCGCGCTCCGGCTCCGCTATAACATATCCGAATTTTTTGAGCTTTTCTATATTGTCCTGAACTATTGCGTTGTGATACATATTGTGATTCATTGCAGGAGCAATGATTTTTGTACAGGTACACGCCATAACGGTGGTTGTAAGCATATCATCAGCTATACCATATGCAATTTTACCTATCACGTTTGCCGTTGCGGGTGCAATCATAACAACATCTGCCTGCTTTGCTATTGCAACGTGTTCTACACTGTACTGAAAATTACGGTCAAAGGTATCTATCAGGCACTTGTTTTGGGTAAGTGTTTCAAAAGTAAACGGATTTATAAAATTCTCCGCATTTTTTGTCATCAAAACGTGAACATTACCGCCAAGTTTCTTTATCATTCTTGCAAGATTTGCAATCTTATATGCCGCAACAGAGCCTGTAACACCGAGAACAACTGTTTTTCCCTTTAGCATTTTATCAATCCTTTCTGTACCATCTGCCTGTTATTCCGCAGGGCAGAACAAGTCCGTTCGATTCTATGGGACGTCCTATTTCATCCGCATCAAATTCACCGCCAAACTTTTTCTGTGCAGTTACTGTCATTACATTTTTTAACACCGTAGCCGATAGTCCTGTTGTATATGAGTTTATAAGCATAAACAGCGGATCGTCTGAAAGTACCTCCATACAATCGCAAATAAGAGGATAGAGCGCATCCTCTATTTTCCACATCTCACCTGATGGACCTCTGCCGTATGAGGGAGGGTCCATAATAATTCCGTCATACTTATTGCCGCGGCGTATTTCACGTTTTACAAATTTTACAACGTCATCTACTATATATCTCACCTTCCCATCGCCAAGGCCTGATGATATAACATTTTCCTTCGCCCAGGTAACTATTCCTTTTGATGCGTCAACGTGACACACCTCTCCCCCTGCGGCAAGAGCACTGACCGTTGCACCGCCTGTATAGGCGAAAAGATTTAGCACTTTAACAGGTCGGTTTGCTGATTTTATAAGCTTACTTATGAAATCCCAATTGACTGCCTGTTCAGGAAAAAGCCCCGTATGCTTAAAGCCTGTTGGACGAACATTAAAAACAAGATCACGATATTTAATCTGCCATTTTTCAGGTATTGAGTTATTGAAAAACTGCCAGCTTCCGCCACCCTTATTTGAACGGTGATACCAGGCATCAACCTTGTTCCAGGGTGCTTTATCCGCCTTATCGTCCCAAACCGCAATAGGATCGGGACGGCGCAGGAGGTATTCGCCCCAATACTCAAGCTTTTCACCGCCTGAGGCATCTATTATCCTGTAATCTTCCCATTTATCGGATAAGTACATAATTATCTCCCATTTTCGTTTATTTCATATATGCCAATTATAACATAAAATCTGCATCTATGCAAGGGGAATTATAATAATTAACCTCATATATGTGCATACTACGAAAAAGGAGGCAATCTAATGGATTATTTCAAAATATTTCTGTCAAGCGTTTTTTCTATTGTGGCATTGTTTTTGAGTACAAAGATAATAGGCAACAAGCAAATGTCACAGCTTAATATGTTTGACTATATAAACGGAATAACAATCGGTTCAATAGCTGCAGATATGTCCATACATTTAGATAATAATATCTATTACCCCATAATAGCCATAGTTGTATACACAACGGCTATTTTCGTTATTAATAAGCTGGGTGCAAAGTATATCACGCTAAGACGTTTTTTTACCGGCAAATCCATTATACTTATGGATAAGGGCAAGATATATTATAATAATTTCAAAATAGCCAAAATTGACCTTAATGAGTTTCTGACACAGTGCCGTATAAACGGATTTTTTGATCTTAACGATATAGAAACGGCAATGCTTGAACAAAACGGAATGTTGTCATTTATGCCAAGAAGTGTTTCACGGCCTGTTACTCCGCAGGATATGAGTATAACACCATCTGTCGCACGCCCCTTTTTCTGCGTTATTTCTGACGGCAAAATACTTCACGAAAACCTCAAGCAGTCAGGGCTTAGCGAAACGGAGCTGATGTTACAGCTTAAAGCGTCAAAGCTCGAAATAAAAGATGTTTTTGCCGCATTCTATGACGGAAATCATTGTGAGATATATCCCAGACATACGGACGGTGTAAAAAACGATATAAGTCAGTAATATGGAGTGGGATTATTTAACATATAAAACAAAATAAAAGCGGGGCTGTTGCTTAACGCAACAACCCCTTCAGTTTTTTAACATTAAAGATGTTCAAACGCAAAAATAACGTTTTACATCCTTTTTTTGCTTTATGAAATCTACATTAACGGTATCAGACTCATAAATTATTCAGCGTACTTGTCTTCCTTGCTCCAAGCGTAGAACTTTCTAATTTCATTACCCACCTGCTCAAGCTGATGCTCGCTCTTAAGCTGTCTTGTTGCGGTGAAGTGTGCTCTGCCGTTGTTGTTCTCAGCAATCCAGTTTGTTGCAAATGTACCGTCCTGGATTTCCTCAAGTACCTTCTTCATTTCCTTCTTTGTTTCTTCTGTTACAAGTCTCTTACCTATTTCATAATCGCCGTATTCAGCAGTATCTGAAATTGAGTATCTCATCTTGCTGAATCCTCCTGCGTAGATAAGATCAACTATAAGCTTCATTTCGTGGATACACTCAAAGTATGCGTTTCTCGGGTCATAGCCTGCCTCAACAAGTGTTTCAAAACCTGCCTGCATCAAAGCTGTTACACCGCCACAAAGAACTGCCTGCTCACCAAACAAGTCTGTCTCTGTTTCGCACTGGAATGTTGTCTCAAGTATAGCTGCTCTTGCACCGCCAATACCTGCACCATAGGCCAAAGCGACATCAAGTGCTCTACCTGTTGCATCCTGTTCAATAGCTACAAGACAGGGAACACCCTTGCCTTCCTCATACTCTGAACGTACTGTGTGGCCCGGTCCCTTAGGAGCAATCATTGCAACGTCAACACCTGCAGGAGGAACTATCTGCTTGAAATGAATATTGAAACCATGAGCGAACATAATCATATTGCCCTCTTCAAGGTTAGGCTCAATATCATTCTTATAGATTGCAGCCTGCTTCTCGTCAGGAGTAAGTATCATTATAATGTCTGCCTTCTTTGCAGCCTCTGCTGTTTCATATACCGGAATGCCGTAGCTTTCAGCCTTTGCAGCACTCTTTGAGCCTTTTCTAAGACCTACAATTACATCAATACCGCTGTCCTTCAGGTTCTTTGCGTGTGCGTGACCCTGTGAACCATAGCCGATAATTGCAACTGTCTTACCATTAAGCAACTGCATATTGCAATCACTCTCATAAAAAACTCTTGCCTCGTGGTCTAACGATTTTGCCATTTTGTATTACCTCTTTCCTTAATACATATGAATTTATAAAAACGCCTATCAGCATTTTTGTCTTAAGTTATTTATCTATTTTGAGCGTATTTGCACCACGCTCAAGTGCGGTCATACCTGTACGTGCAGTTTCCTCAATGCCGTATGCTTCAACCATATTTAAAAATGCTTCGATTTTCTGGTCGGAGCCGGTCACTTCTGCCGTTATGGTAGACGATGAAAGATCGATTATGTTAGCTCTGAAAACATTTGCAACCTCTATGACTTCGCCTCTGTTTTTCGGATTTGTCTTAATCTTAACAAGGACAAGTCCTCGCTTTACCATTTCACTTTCCTTAAGTGTTTTTATCTTGATGACTTCCATTATCTTTGAAAGCTGCTTTGACACCTGCTCAACCATATACACATCGCCTTTTACCTCGATTGTAATACGTGAAATCTTGTCATCTGCAGTAGGTCCCACAGATAGTGAATGAATATTAAAACCTCGGCGTGTGAATAAGCCTACCACTCTTGATAGTACACCTGCACTATTCTCAACAAGAACTGATAATGTATATTTTTCCATACTTACGCCTCCTTCATTCTGCTCTCATTCAGAGCGTTACCCGTAGGCTCGTAGGGACTTACATCTACAATCAACAGATAGCTGTCAGGGCCATTCATCATTTCCTTGATTGCATCGTCAACCTTTGAGTTTTCCGATACTACACCGCTTTTGATGCCATAAGCATCAGCAAGCTTTCCAAAATCAGGACCACCCGTTATATCAACCATCTGGTAGTTTGAGCCATAGAACAAATACTGATGCTCGTGAACCATTCCAAGGCGGTCGTTTTTAAACAGCACCATTTTAACAGGTATGCCGTACTGCTTCATAGTTCCAAGCTCCGGTAAGTCCATCTGGAAGCTTCCATCACCCATAAC